>CAMFLH010000013.1 GCA_945957295.1 uncultured Uliginosibacterium sp. | reverse complement strand
TTCTCAATCCTTGCAGCGTCTCGTCCAGCGTCTTCACGAACCGGACAAGCGCCTCATCCTGCGTGTCGCGCCCTAGGCTCACCCGGATCGCGCCACGCGCCACTTCATCTTCTACACCCATTGCGAGCAAAGTTGCCGAGGGCCGCGGATCGGCGCTGGAACAGGCCGACCCACTCGCCACCGCGAAACCCGCGCGATCCAGCTTGGCCACAAGCGTCTCGCCATCAATATGGTCGAAGGCGAAAAACACGGTGTTCGGCAAGCGCTCCGCGCCAGCGCCGAAAATCCGCGCCCCAAGCCGCGCGAGCGAACTTTCCAGCATGTCACGCTGGCGAGCAGCGCGGGCAGTCCAAGCATTCAACTCGGCGACGGCAATTTCAGCAGCGAAGCCGAAACCAACGATCGCGGCGACATTTTCTGTACCGGAACGCAAACCGCGCTCCTGGCCCCCGCCCGCCACCAGCGGTGCGAGATCCACTCGCTTGTCTAGCACCAGCGCACCCGCACCGAGCGGACCATGAATCTTGTGCGACGACACAGTCATGGCATTCACACCAAGCTCGCGAAACGAGATCGGCTGTTTGCCGAACACCTGCACCGCGTCGGTGTGAAAGTACGCGCCGGAAGCACGCGCCTGCGCAGCCAGCGACTCGATATCCTGCAGCACACCGGTTTCGTTATTCGCCGCCATCACCGACACCAACCGCGGCGACTGCTTCATCAGCGCATCGAACGCATCGCGGCGAATTCGGCCCTGCGAATCGAGCGGCACAAGTTCCCGGCGCCAGTCAGACCTCTCGAGTTGCCGTGCAGGCTCCCTTACGCATGGATGCTCCGACGCACCCACTACGACGAGCCCCGGTTTCATCAACGCCGCAGCACCCTTGATGAAAAGGTTGTTCGCCTCCGAACCACCGGAGGTGAATATCACCTCGGTAGGATGCGCACCAACTGCAACCGCAAGCTGCTCCCGAGCGCGATCAACCGCCGCCCTCGCCTGCCGGCCGTACTCGTGCCGGCTCGACGGGTTGCCGAAGCGTGCGTCGAGGTAAGGCAGCATCGCGTCACGCACGCGCGGGTCGAGCGGCGTGGTGGCGTTGTGGTCGAGGTAGGTCGGCGCAAACATGGCGGCGATCAAGCGGGCGCTATCGCCTCCGGCTTGCTCTTCACTTTGCCCTTTGCGGCGCAAGCACGCTCGTCATGCAAGACCTGCTTCCCCTCGGACCGTGCGCGCTGCTGTGCGACCAACACACCCAGATTGACCGAGTGAAGATACTCGTACATGCGCTTGTTCAGATTGGTCCAGAGGTCGTGCGTCATGCAACGGTGCTCGTCCTGGCAATTTTCCTTGCCACCGCACTGCGTTGCATCGAGCGGTTCATCGACCGCAAAGATGATGTCGGCAACGGAAATTTCCGGCGCCGGTCGCGCCAGACAGTAGCCGCCGCCCGGCCCGCGCACACTTGCCACCAGATTGTGGCGACGCAGCTTGCCGAACAGCTGCTCAAGATAGGAGAGAGAAATGCGCTGACGCTCACTGATCCCTGACAAAGTCACCGGGCCGTCGCCCTCGCGCAGCGCGAGGTCGATCATCGCGGTCACCGCAAAACGCCCCTTGGTTGTCAGTCTCATCGTTCGTTCCCGCACCAGCCGGCCCCTGCACACATCGGCGGGACGCGACCTCAATAGTTGATCGATTTACTCAAGAATACAATTCCTGATTAAATCAGTCAACATTAGATGCAGATCAAACTAGTCAACCATCTTCGACAGCTGGTTCGGATCAAAGCGATCGCAAGCCGCCACATCGCCATCGAGATCAATGCCTGCAGCCTTCAAGCGGGCCAGCAAGACCTCGAAACGTCGGTCAGTTTCCACTGCATGGTCGAGCAGGCCATGCATCGCCTTGGAAACAGGATCGTCCATGTTCTGTGTCACACCGTAGGCCGAGAACCCCATCTCCATGGCTTTCTCCTCACGCGCCTGATCCCGCGCCGACTCGATGATGCGAGCAGGATTACCCACTGCGGTCGCGCCCGCAGGCACCGGTTTCACGACCACGGCATTGGAGCCGACCTTCGCACCCGCCCCCACCGTAAACCCACCGAGCACCTTCGCGCCAGCACCGATCACCACGCCCGCCTCAAGCGTCGGATGACGTTTGGTGCCGCGGTAAAGCGAGGTGCCGCCGAGCGTCACCCCCTGATAGATGGTGCAGTCGTCGCCGATATCAGCAGTCTCGCCGATCACGACGCCCATCCCGTGATCGATGAACACCCGCCGGCCAATCCGAGCACCCGGATGGATCTCGATGCCGGTCAACCAGCGCGAGATCTGCGACACAAAGCGCGCAGCCCAATGGAAGCCTCGACGCCACAACGCGTTTGCGACGCGGTGATAGATCAAGGCATGGACACCCGGATAACAGGTCAGCACCTCCCAGCGCGAACGGGCGGCGGGGTCGCGTTCTAAAACGCTGGCGATGTCTTCACGCAATCGCGCAAACATGGAGGTTCCTGTCTCGGTCTATCGCAGAAAAACTGCAGAAGGGGGATGCTAAAAATCCCGAGTATTTCAGTCAACTTTCGATTCAAAACTCGCAAGCATGCCTCGAAGGATCGCTACCTCTTCCCGCTCGATTGCCGCTCGGCCGAAAAGCCGACGCAGCCGCGGAATCAGGCGGCGAGGCTTTTCTGGATCAAGAAAGCCCGAGGCGATCATGGCCCGCTCAAAATGCGCGATCAGTCGCTCCACGTCTTCGTGCGAGGCCACCTGCCCCAGCGCCTGAGGCAACGGCGCAAGCCGCCCTTCAAGCGCGGAACGCCGCAATTCATATGCAATCACCTGCACCGCAGCACCGAGGTTCAGCGATGCGTACTCCGCGTTGGCCGGGATCGTCACCGCGCGCTGGCACAGCATCACCTCTTCGTTGGAAAGGCCGAAGGTTTCGTTGCCGAATACCACCGCCACATCGCCTTGCTCGGCGAACGACAGCAACTCACCTGATACTTCGCTTGCCCAGCGCGGCGCGGCGCACATCTCACGAATCCGCGAGGTCAGCGCTGCGGCCATCACAGTGCCTGCCAGCGCCTCTTCCAAGCTATCGACGACACGCGCGTTTTCAAGTACGTCCGTCGCGCCCGATGCGCGTGAAGTAGCTTCGGCGCTCGGGAATTCCTTGGGCGACACGAGCACGAGCTGATGCAAACCCATCGTCTTCATGGCCCGCGCCGCTGCACCAATATTGCCTGGATGGCTGGGCCGCGATAACACAACACGAATCCGGCGCAGCGCCGAAGGCTCAGTCATAGTAGAATGTAGGGTTTTACGAATTCGAATAGCCCGCCGTTCGCTGCGGGCCGACGACCAAGCGGCTCACGCCGCAGCAAGGCAGACGCACTTCATGCACCCGACGCTCAACATCGCCGTCAAGGCAGCGCGCCGCGCGGCCGGCATCATCAACCGCGCATCGATGGATCTCGACCAGGTCGAGGTTCGCACCAAACAGCCCAACGAATTCGTGACCGAAGTCGACCGCGCAGCAGAGGCATCGATCATCGAAACGATCCGTGAAGCCTATCCGGACCACGCAATTCTAGCAGAGGAGTCCGGCGCCCTCGGCGAGAGCGAGCACCAGTGGATCATCGATCCGCTCGATGGCACTACCAACTTCATCCACGGTTTTCCGCAGTACGCGGTGTCCATCGCCTATGCCCAGGCTGGCGTCGTTCAGCACGGCGTAGTGTACGATCCGACGCGCAACGAGCTCTTCACCGCCTCGCGTGGGCGTGGTGCCTTCCTGAACGACCGCCGCATCCGTGTGTCACGCAAAATCCGCCTGAATGATTCACTCGTTGGTACCGGCTTCCCGTATCGCGCTTTCGAGCACGCCGATGCCTACATGAAGATGTTCCGCGAACTCACCGAGAAGACGGCCGGCCTGCGCCGCCCAGGCGCGGCGTCGCTCGATCTCGCTTACGTCGCCTGTGGGCGCTTCGACGCCTTCTTCGAAATCGGCCTCGCGCAGTGGGACTTCGCCGCCGCGGCGTTGATGGTGCAAGAGGCCGGTGGCCTAGTGAGCGACTTCGCTGGCGACGCCGACTACTTCAACACCGGCAACATCGTTGCCGGTACGCCGAAAGTCTTCTCGCAGCTTATGCAAGTGATCCAGGCGCACAAGGGCGAATCCCTCGTCGCCTGATGATCTCTTTAGAGGGGCCGCGAAAACGCGTTAACGCGCTATACTCGCGCCCCTCTGTCACCAGTGCGGGTGTGGCGAAATTGGTAGACGCACCAGATTTAGGTTCTGGCGCCGCAAGGCGTGAAGGTTCGAGTCCTTTCACCCGCACCATTGATTTTATTGGGATTTCCGGAATATCGATGTGCCGGGATGTACCCACATGTAACGGAATTTGGTCGAAGTTTTCCCAAGTTTTCCCAGCTGAGTCTCCTTTTTTCCAACGCCGCCCGCGGTTTTCTGGATCGACTCAGACCCGCTCATCGCACCACACCTCAGGCCGCCGTTTCCTGAGCACTTAACGGTCGGCGTCAAACGCAGCGCGACCAATGCGTCACGGCAACGACCCGCACAGCTGCATTCGGCGTGAAGGTTGAGAACACTGCATCGAACGGAAAAACCTCGCACCAACGGGTGGATAGCACGACCTCCAAATCGGGAGGTTGCCCACACTGGGTCGAGCGAGGGCGGGTCACATTGAGCAAGAGCGGCTCAACGACTGATTTTGGTCGACACTCGCGACCACGGAATTTCAAAGTCGACGTTCGCGTGCCCATGAGCCGCGACCACCTGAATTCCGGTAAGGCTGAACGCCTACCGGCGTACCCACAGCCCGCGCTGACCGCTTACAGCCTTGAGCAGATTGCCGCAGTTTCAGGATGACTGGCAGCTAAGGCGGATGACTTGGCGGCGAGCAGTAGCCGGTTCTGAGCGCTGTCCTCAGTTTCCCGACGTTGACGCAACGTGAAGCCGAACGCCCGGGTAGGGCGGACATCGTCTTCCGTTACTTAGGACAGCAAACGTTCCGGAAGCCGACGGTGCTTCGGGTGACTACGATCAGAAAGGCGGTGGGCATTCAATACGCAGCAGTGCCCCAGTCGCGGGATGTTCGAATTCGATCTGGCAGGCGTGCAACATCAGGCGCTCAGCCTTGGCGCAGGATGCCGGAGTGCCGTAGAAGTCGTCGCCAATGATGGGATGCCCCATCGCTTCCATGTGCACCCGCAGCTGGTGCAAACGCCCGGTGATCGGCTCTAGCGCGATGCGCGAAACCCCTTGCACAGCGTCGCTATCAAGTACGCAATAGCGCGTCAGGCACGGCCGGCCCGTGGCGTGATCGACTTTCTGCTTGGGAGGGTTCGCCTGATCCACGCCAATCGGCAACCCGATCTCACCGGCGGCGGCAACGCTCCAGCGCCCATCGACCAAGGCTTGATAGTTCTTCCGCACCCTGCGCTCTTGAAACTGGCGACTGAGTTCCCGCAGCGCCTTGGCTCCACGCGCCATGACGACGATGCCCGAGGTGCCCATGTCCAGGCGATGAACGATCATCGCGTCGGGAAACTCGGCCTGTACCCGACGCGACAGGCAATCTTCCTTGCCCGGTTGGCGCCCCGGCACGCTCAGCAAGCCACCGGGTTTATCGACGACGATCAGCTGATCTGAAAGGTAAAGCACCGACAACCCGTGGTGCTCAGGCGGACGGTAGGGAGTAGAGGCCATAGTGCGGATTGTCTCATTGAGCTGCTCGCAGAATTCCTACTGCGCCTGAGCCGTTCGGCCATCCGAAATTCTGCTGACAGAGAACCAAGGGCAGATGTCGGAGTTCAGCACTGAACCGGCCTCTTGATCCATCAGCATCAACGGCCGTACTGGCCGACGAACCGCCCGTGAGCCAACGCCCGCGCTAACCGCTACGAGCAACAAGCGGCCATCCAGCAACTCGACGGTAATTCCCCCGCATTGACTGATGCGTTCAACGTCAGCGCCGCCGACGGCACCACACACCAGATCCAGATGCGATCCATGCCACGGTGGAACCGCCCGCTTTGAGCGCCGTGCAGGCCACAACGCAATTCACGCCCGCCGAGGCGACCGCGACGGTAACTGACGGGCATCTGGCAACGCTCGAGCGCTTCAGCCTGAGCGCCCTCGACGCGGCCAACGTGGAGACGGGTGGCAAGCTCGATCTCTCCCTGCCGGGCGACCACGCACAGGTCATTCCGACCCCGCTCGGTTTCGGCGTCGGCGACGGCACGCTGTACCGCGGGCCGGAGGGTGCAGCTCAGCGCAGTCTGCGAATCGAACCGGGGGAAACGCTACTGGTCAAACTCACGGTGTGAGCCGAAGCGCGGACCTGAAGCTTGGCGGCAGTTTCAAGGCCGCCGATGATCCGCAACAGGGCGACGACGACGATCGCAAGCATTGGGCCGCCCACAACGCGCACGGCAACAAGGTGGCAGAAGCCGATGTACTCCCGAACCCGGATCCATCGCTAAATAGCCGCGTGGACACCCTAAGCGACGTACCCTTCACCGACATTGCGCTGCAAGCCGTCCCATCGACCGCACACAGCGCAACCGGCGCAGCACTGCGCTCTTCGTTCTATCTGGCCTCGGCGCCCGCGCATCTGATTGCATTCGACACCCCGATCAAGCTCGACGGGCAACTGAGCGACCACGGCAACAGCGAAACTCTCAGCTTTCGCATCAGTAGCATCGACGCGGACGCCCACCTGAACCACGGCACCCGCAACACCGATGGAAGCTGGTCGGTCAGTGCCGACGGAGCACGCGACCTGCATCTGATTCACAGCACGAGTCAGCAACTCCACACCGCGGCCTCGACTGTGTTGAAACGACTCGCGAACCGAGCCGCTTACACCGTCGGTGTCGTTCCGGGTTCGCGTGCCCAGCGGCCAACCTCGGCGATCACGGCTTCCTGCTTGCTGCGGTCGACCTTGGCTTGGGTGAGATACACGGTCACGACGATTGGTTTGCCCTCTGGCGTCCAGTAGACACCTACGTCGTTGGCGGTACCGGTGGAGGCATTGCCAGTGCCGGTTTTGTCGGCCAGCTTCCAGCCCGCTTTAAGGCCGGCACGCAGGCGATGGTCGCTGGTTTTGGTGGCGAGCATCCATTGCATGAGCTGCGCGCGTGAAGCCTCGCTCAACTTGTCTTCAACCAGCAACCGACGCAGATCGACCGCCATTGCTGCCGGGGTTGTCGTATCGCGCACGTCGTCCGGCAGCGCTTCGTTGAGTTCGGGCTCGCCGCGATCGAGCCGGGTCAGCGTGTCGCCGATACCCCGGACATAGGCGTTCCACTGCGGAATGCCGCCGATCTCGCGCAGGATCAGGTTGGCTGCAGTGTTATCGCTCTCGGTGATCGCGGCTTCGCACAGCTCGCCCAGGCTCATGCCTTCACCACCGACGTGCTGTTTCGTCACCGGCGCCCATTCGAGCAGATCGCTTTTCGCAATGACGATGCGCCGATCCAGCTGTTCCTGGCCGGCGTCGACACGCCCAAGGACAGCTGCAGCAGCAAGCCACTTGAACGTGCTGCACATTGGAAAACGCTCACCTTCGCGGTAACCAGTGATGCGGCCACTCTCCGCATCGATGCAGCACACGCCGAGCCGCCCGCCGATCTTGGCTTCGATGTCCTCGAACGGGCTGTGGCGATTGCGATGATGCGGCTTTTTCTGATGTGACTTTTTCTTCGCGCTGGCGTCTGACGCGAACGCGGCAAGCGCGAGACTGCTTGCCCAGATGAAAGCCCTTCTATCCATTGTTGCCCGATCCAAATAAACCTGGACCGGGCATGTTATTCGGCATGCGGCGAAAAACCGCCGCCGAATTGTTTCGGGAGGTGAACCGCTGCCGCAAAAATGCGGCAGGCGATCAGGCGTCGTCGCTATCCAGTTCGAACCCCGGGCGGCGCGGCACCGACATCGGATCGCACTGGATCGGGCGATAGATCTCGACCCTATCGCCCGCACGCAGCGGTGCGTCGAGCTTCACCGCCTTGCCGAAGATGCCGACCCGCTGGCTCGCGAGGTCGATGTGCGGAAACTGTGCGTAGATGCCGGATTCGGCAATCGCGTCGCGAACTCGCGTGCCCTCTTCGACTTCGATGTTGAGCCAGGCTTGTCGACCCGGCTCAGCGTAGGCGATCGATATCTTCATGTTGCCTCCCGTTAAGCTCCACAGTGACTGGCTTGCGCGACCACACCGCCGCAATGGCGGGCATCACGCCGCATTTCTATCCTTCGCCGCACCGCCAGCAGCAGCCCGAGCGTGAGAAAGCCGCCCGGCGGCAGGATCATCATCAGCGTGCCGCCATAGCCGGGCAGCACCCGCGTTTCAAGAAAGGCGAAGTGCGGCCCCAGCAGCAGGCTCGCCTGCGAAAACAGCGTGCCGCTTCCGATGATCTCGCGTACCACGCCGATCGAAGTCAGCGCCGCGGTGAAACCCAGGCCCATGAACAGCCCGTCGGCCCCCGACGCAAGCACGCCGTTCTTGCACGCGAACGCTTCGGCGCGGCCCAGGATCGCGCAGTTGGCCACGATCAGTGCGATGTAGAGGCCCAGTACCTTGTAGAGGTCGTGCATCCACGCATTCAGGCCCAGGTCGACCAGGGTCACGATGGTCGCGATGATCGCGATGAACACCGGGATGCGAACCTGCTCGGTCACGACACCGCGCACCGACGACACGGCCATGTTGCTGACGACCAGCACCGCGGTGGTCGCGAGGCCCATGCCGAGCCCATTCGTAGCAGTGGATGTGAGCGCCATCGTCGGGCACATGCCGAGGATCTGCGCGAGCACCACGTTCTGATCCCACAGCCCGTTGCGGATGATGTCTTTGGTTTTCATGAGGGCCTCGTCTCAGTGTGCGGCGTAGATCGCAGCGTGGTTGGCCTGATGGAATTCGAGCGCTTCCTTCACCGCCTTGACCACGCCACGCGGTGTGATCGTGGCGCCGGCGAACTGGTCGAAGTCACCACCGTCCTTCTTCACCAGCCAGCGTGCGTTGCTCAGCGCCTTGCCTTCGAAGGCATGCACCCAACCCGACTTCGCGACCTCGATCTTGTCACCCAGGCCCGGCGTTTCGGCATGGCGCAACACGCGCACGCCCTGCACCGCGCCGTCGCGCGAAATGCCGACGAGGACCACGATCGGGCCGGCGTAACCCACTGAACTTGTCTTGAACACCGCCCCCTGCTGGGTGCCGCCCTTGCTGGCCCTGTGCACCTCCACATCCTGGCCCGTGCTGTCCTTCACTCGCACCACGTCGGTCAGCAGGTTGTTGTCGTTGAAGCCCGCGGGCAGCACCTGCCGCAGCGATGCCTCCAGATCCTGCTCCTCGGCGGTATGGATCGCCGGCGCGGTGAAGCCGTTGGCCACCACCAGCGCCGCAGCGGTGAGCGTGCTGAACAAGGCGAGCAGCACGCCCTGGTAACTGATGCCTTCGCGCAGTGCTGCAACGTTCATTTCGACTTCCCTTTCTGCAATGGCGCGGGCTTGCCGCCAAAGGTGCGTCCATACACCCGAGGCTTGATGAGGCGGTCGATCGCCGGCGTCAGCGCGTTCATCAGCAGCACCGCGAACGCAACGCCTTCCGGGTAGCCGCCGTAGGTGCGGATCACCCAGGTCAGCAAGCCACAGCCGAGGCCAAACACCACCTGCCCGGCCCGGGTGCTGGGCGAGGTGACGTAGTCCGTGGCGATGAAGAAGGCGCCGAGCATCGCGCCGCCCGACATCAGATGGGTGGTCCAGTCGATGTAGCGCGCCGGGTCGGCGGCGTGCCCGATCGCGGCGGGAATCGCGATCGCAGCCAGCATCGCGACCGGTACATGCCAAGTGATGATGCGCATCGCCAGCAGCGCAACGCCACCGGCTGCGATCAGCCAGGTCGAGGTTTCACCAAGGCTGCCGACGCGGGCGCCTACCCAGTTGAAAGCGTGGCCGGGCAGCTCGGTGTGCAGCAGATCTACACCACGCGCCAAGTCGGTCTTCGCATGGCCCAGCAGCGTCGCGCTGCTCATCGCATCGGGCACCGGCATCTGGCCCAGCGTGATCAAGAGACCGTCGAACAAACCGGGGGCGCCCGCCGGCACCACCCAATAGGTCATCTGCACCGGGAAAGAGACCAGCAGTGCGATGCGCGCGATCATCGCGGGGTTGAACAGGTTGTTGCCCAACCCGCCGAAGACCTGCTTGCCCAGCGTGGTGGCGAACAGCCCGCCGACAACGCCGATCCACCACGGCGCCCACGGCGGCAGCGAGAGCGCGAGCAACCAGCCGGTCAGCAAGGCCGAGCCATCCTTGAGCAAGGGCAGCGGATCACGGCCTGCCCAGCGCAGGCACACCGCCTCGCCGACCAGCGCCGCGGCGATCGTGATCAGCCACAGCCAGAAGGCCGGCGAGCCAAACAGCCAGAAGCCATATACGGTCGCCGGCACCAGGGTCGCGACGACCTTGAGCATCACCACGCTGACCGATTCGCCCGCCCTTGCGTGCGGCGACGCCACCGTTTGAAGAATCATGCCTTGGGCGCTCATGCGCTGGCCCCTCCTGCTGTGTTGGCGGATGCTGCAGCCGCAGCCTGCTGTGCTGCGCGCTCGGCCTTGCGCCGCGCAGCGGCTTCAGCTCGTTCGCGCGCCTCGCGTTCAAGCCGTGCCGTGCGCGCCTGCGCCAAGCCCTTCGTGAACTCGGTGCGCTTCTTCTGCTGCGCGCGTTTCCAGACCTCGCCCTTGGCGTGATAGAAGCTCTGCACCAGCGGCACATGCGAGGGGCACACGTAGGCGCAGCAACCACAGGCAAGACAATCGTCGAGGCCCTTGGCCTCCGCCTTGTCGTACTCGCCAGCCTGAATGTGTGCGGACAGTTCCAGTGGCAACAGGCCCATCGGGCAAGCCTTCACACACGAACCGCAGCGGATACAGGCAGAGGGTGCGACATCGGTGATCTCGTTGGCGGTCAGCGCGAGGATGCCGCCACAGCCCTTCACCGTTGGCACCTGTGCGTGGGGCAGCGCAATGCCCATCATCGGGCCGCCCATCACCAGGCGCGCCGGCGCTTCTTTAAGCCCAACAAAGGCCAACAGGTCTTCGATCAGCACGCCGATCGGCGCCAGCACATTGCCCGGCTGCGCCACGGCACCACCGTTGACCGTGACGATGCGGCGGTAGAGCGGCTCGCCGGCGCGTACGGCACGGTGGATGGCCGCACAGGTACTGACGTTGTTGACCAGCACGCCGATGCTCGCCGTACGCGCGCCGGAAGGCACTTCCTTGCCGGTCAGCACTTGCACCAACTGGCGGTCCGACCCCATCGGGTAGCGCGCGGGCACCGGGCGGATCTCGATCGCCGCAAAGCCCTCTGCTGCCCGGCGCATCGCGGCGGTGGCCTCGGGCTTGTTGTCTTCAATACCGACCAGCGCCTTGGTCGCGCCGGTCGCATGCATCAGGATGCGCACGCCGTCGATCACCTCGTCGGCGCGCACCCGCATCAGGCTGTCGTCGCTCGACAGATAGGGCTCGCACTCACCGCCGTTGATGATCAGCGTATGTACGGCCAGCTTGAGGCCCAACTGCGCCTTCGGCGCGGAGGGGAAGGTTGCACCGCCAAGACCGACGATGCCGGCATCGGCGATGCGTTGCGACACCTCGGCCGGCGAAAGGCTGAACGGATCCGCATGCGGCGCGAGGGCGTCGCCCGCCTCGTCCTTGCCATCCAACGCGATCGTGATCGCCGCAAACGGCAGGCCGGATGGATGCGGCGCCGTGACTTCGCCGATCGCGCTGATCACGCCAGAGCTCGGCGCATGCACCGGCGCTGAGACACTGCCCTGCGCGGCGGCGATCAGCTGGCCGCGCAGCACACGCTCACCCACCGCCACCACCGGCAGTGCCGGCGCGCCAACGTGCTGTAGCAACGGTACGCACAGCCTTTCTGGCAGCGGCATCACCCGTAGGGGTACATCGGCCGCAGGGCGCTTGTGGTCGTCGTGCGGATGCACGCCCCAGCGCACGCCATTCAGAAGTTCTCGCAATCCCATGTCACTGCTCCTCAGCCGGCCAGAGCCGGTTTTGTCCAGTTCCAGTCGCGCAGCGTCAGCGGAACCGGTTCCAGGCCGATCGCGCCGGTCGGGCACTCCTTCTCGCAACTGCCGCAGCCGGTACAGGCGCCGTGCAGCACCCCGTGGATCTGCTTGGCTGCGCCGATCACCGCATCGGTCGGGCACACCTTGAAGCACCGTGCGCAGCCGATGCACAAGTGTTCGGCCACCTGCGCGAGCTTCGGTCCGCTGTCGGCCTTGCCGCCCGCACCCAGGCTCACGCCCATCTTTGCGGCGATCGCCTCGGCCAGCGCGCGGCCACCGCCGGGGCAACAATCGACACTCGCCTCGCCACGCGCAATCGCATTGGCGGCGCCGGAACAGCCCGGGAAGCTGCACTGCCCGCAGTTGGTGCCAGGCATCAGTTCGATCAGCTCTTCCACCAGGGCGTCGCCCTCGACATGGAAGACCTTGGCGGCGTAACCGAGGATCAGGCCCAGCACGAGGCCGAGAAACATCACACTGGCAATTGGCGCAATCATTTCAATCTCCCCCACTCAACCGAGCTTCATTCCGGAAAACCCCATGAACGCAAGCGCCAGCAGCGAAGCCAGCACGAAGCTGACCGGCGCGCCCTCGAAGGTCTGCGGCACCTTGGCGAGCGACAGGCGTTCGCGCAGGCCGGCAAACATCGTCAGCACCAGCGTGAAACCGACGGATGCGCCGAAACCCACCATCACGCTCATCGCGAAATTGTTGGCCTGCTGCACGTTGAGCAGCGGAATGCCTAGCACTGCGCAGTTGGTGGTGATCAGCGGCAGGTAGATGCCCAGCGTGCGGTAGAGCTCCGGGGTCACTTTGCGCACCACCATCTCGATGAACTGCACAGCGGCTGCGATGACGAGGATGAAGGTGAGGATGCGCAGATAGTTCAGCCCCAGCGGCGCGAGCAAGTAGTGCTCAAGCGCCCAGCACGCGCCGGATGCGAGCGTGATCACGAAGGTGGTCGCGAGCCCCATGCCGAACGAGCTATCGAGCTTCTTCGAAACACCCATGAAGGGGCACAGGCCGAGGAATTTCACCAGCACCACGTTGTTCACCAGCGCGGTACTGACCAGCAGGATCAGGTATTCACTCATGTCGGTTGAGACCTCCTGCGCTGAATTCGCATGGAGCGTGCCAAGTCGATGCATGCAGCACCGGCACAGTGCGTTAAAGCAACACGGCGTGCCGGATTGCGGGCGTTTTCGGCCTGCGCAGCGCCGGCGGGGAGCGTCGATTTCGGTGTCGCAGATGCAACAAAGCGCGCGCGGCTTGCGGCGAATCCTCACAACGAAATGTGCATTTGATGTCGCTCAAGCGCGCAGCGCGTGTGCGAAATTTCGGCACGGTTGCTGCATCGCAACGGAGGAATCGTTCAGACGAGGCCCCCATGCCAGAGCAAAAGAAGTCAGCGACGAAAAAGGCCGCACCCACTACAGCGCGGCAAGTGCCAGCGGCCCTGTTCCGTGCAGCGGTTGAACAGGCCGACATCGCCATCTCGATCACCGATCCGCGTGCGCGGATCGAATATGTGAACCCGGCCTTCACTCGCGTCAGTGGCTTCAGCGCGAGCGACGCGGTGGGGCAGCATCAGTCGATTCTGTCGAACCACACCACACCGCCCGATGTGTACAAATCGATGTGGCGCCAGATCACCGGCAAGGAAACCTGGAGCGGCCGACTGGTGAACCGGCGCAAGGACGGCGCGCCCTACCTTGCGGATCTGACCGTCACGCCGGTGCTTGATGAGGCGGGCCAGATCAGCCACTACTTGGGCTTACACCGCGACATCACCGCGCTGCACAAGCTCGAATGTGCAGTGCGCAACCAGAAGGCGCTGATCGAATCGGTGGTCGACGGGGCTCCGCTGGTGCTCGCACTACTCGACATCGGCGACCGCGTGGTGCTCGACAACCTTGCATACAAGGCGCTGATGTCGGATCTCGGCATGGCCGAACCGGCCAAGGTGCTGCTGGACGCAATTCGCAACGAACTAGGCAGCGGCTTCGGCCCCTTCAAACCAGGCAGCCACGCCTTCCTCGACCGCCAGGTGCGGCTCGACCGCCCCCACTGGCGTTCGCCGCGCTGGTTCTCGTGCTCGGCAGTATGGGTCGCTGCCGACAGCGACGAAGCCGACCACTTCTACGCCAGCAAGGGAGAGGCCTTTCTGCTGCTGGTCGCAACGGATGTCAGCCGTCAGGTACAGGAACAGGAGAAAGCCCGTATCGCGGCGCTGCAAGCGGTGATGGCCGAGGAGAGCCGCCAGCAGGCGCTGCGCGAAAGCCTGTCTGCTGCGGTGTATCAGATGGAGGGGCCGCTCAACATCCTCGGCTCGGTGGTCAACATGATGGGCCGCCGCGGCTGCGACCCCGCGCAGGCGGCACTGGCCGATGCACTCAAAGCGGGCCAGGCTGCGCTCGAAACGCTGCGTGGTGCGATTCCCGCGCGTGCGCCTGAGGCCAGCACATTGGTCAACCTCAACGAGGTGGTGCGCGATGTGCTGGACCTCTCCGCGGTGCGCCTGCTCACCGCGGGCGTCTCGGTCAGTTGGCAGCCGCAGCTGGTGCTGCCCGGCATCCAGGGCTCGCCCACGCGGCTGCGCGCGCTGCTCAAGGCGCTGGTGGACAACGCGATCGAAGCGATGAACGTGAAGGGCTGGCAGCAGCGCGAGCTCAGCATCAGCACACGCACCCGACACAACAGCCTGGAAGTGCGTGTGGAGGATAGCGGCCCGGGTTTGCCCGAGGCGCTTCGCCTGAAAGCCTTTGAGCCCTTTTTCAGCACCAAGAAGCAACTCGGCAGCCATCTGGGAACCGGGCTTCCCGCAGCACAACAAGTCGCGGTAGACCACGGCGGCAGCATCGAACTGGGCAACGCTGCCAGCGGCGGTTGCACCGCCCTGCTGGTGCTGCCGCTACCGACGCAGACGCGCACCTCAGCGCCGATGCACGACAGTCGCGAGATCGGATAAGCCATGGATACCGAAGGCGCACTCCACCGCATCCAGCTCGAAACGCTCTACCGTGTGAGCGTAATTCTTTCGCGCACACTCGACGTCAAACAAGCCCCGCAGGAAGTACTGCGCGTGCTGGAGGAATCCGCTGGTCTTACGCGCGGCATGATCAGCGTGCTCGATTCCGACAGCGGCGAACTGGTTGTCAACGCCTTGCAGGGTGTAGAGGCCGACGAGTTCGAGCCGGTTCGCTACCAGTCCGGCGAAGGGGTGCTGGGCCTGATTCTTGAAGAGGGCAAGACGGTCGCCCTGCCCTCGATCGCCAGCAACCCGCGCTTTCTGAACCGGCTCGGCATCTACGAACGGCGTCTGCCCTTCATCGCGGCGCCGATCCATGTCGGCGGTACGCTGCATGGCGCGCTGGCGGTTCAACCCAACCGGCTGGACGACGGTCAGCTGGCGGTACGCGCCCGCTTCGTCGAAATGATCGCCAATCTCATCGGCCAGAGCGTAAAGCTCTCGCTCGATGTGGCGCAGGAGAAAGAGACGATCGCCGAGGAGCGCGACACCCTGCGCCGTGCCGTGCGCGGGCAGCATGGTTTCGACAACATGGTCGGCCACTCCACCGCGATGCGCCGCATCTTCGAGCAGATCCGCATGGTGTCAAAGTGGAACACCACCGTGCTGATCCGCGGCGAGACGGGCACCGGAAAGGAGCTGATCGCTAACGCGATCCACTACAACTCACCGCGCGGCCGCGGGCCTTACGTGCGACTGAACTGCGCATCGCTGCCGGAGAACCTGCTCGAATCGGAACTCTTCGGTCACGAGAAGGGCGCCTTCACCGGCGCCGTAGCGTCACGCAAGGGCCGATTCGAAATGGCCGACGGCGGCACGATCTTCCTCGACGAAATCGGCGAGATCTCGCCTGCCTTTCAGGCCAAGCTACTGCGCGTGCTGCAAGAAGGCGAACTGGAGCGTGTGGGCGGCGGCCGCACGATGAAGGTAGATGTGCGCGTCATCGCGGCAACCCATCGCGACCTCGAAGACGCGGTCGACGAAGGCAAGTTCCGCGAGGATCTGTATTTCCGCCTCAATGTGATGCCGATTACCGTGCCGCCACTGCGCGAACGCCTGGAGGATGTGCCCGAAATCGCCCGCCACCTGATCGGCCGAATCGGCAGGCAACAAGGGCGCCCGCTTGACCTGAGCGAATCTGCAATCACGCGGCTCATGCAATACAGCTGGCCGGGCAATGTGCGCGAACTCGAAAACTGCCTGGAGCGCGCCGCCGTGATGTCGGAGAGTGGCCACATCGACTGCGAGTTGATCCGCATCGACCGCCAGCGCGAACTCTCTGCCGCCGCGGCCGCCAACCGTATCGATCTGGACGACCCGAATCTCGACGAGCGCGGCCGCGTGATCGCCGCGCTTGAACAGGCCGGCTGGGTGCAGGCCAAAGCGGCACGCCTGCTCAACATGACCCCGCGGCAGATCGCGTACCGGGTGCAAACCTTGGGGATCGAAGTGAAGCAGTTCTGAACATCCCGGCAGCCACGCCGCCTTTGAAGGGTACCTCGCAGCCCATCGTTTCGCGCGCGACCGGACACCCAGGTAACCAGGTGCAACACGTCATTTCTGCCGCCAGTGTAGGCCCGGCACTTGGCTGGATTCAGCTACGGCCGCACGGTCGACATTGCGCCGCGATAGCTCAAGCGGATGTGCTCACTCATGCCATGGGCGAGTTCGCGTTCGCCAAGGAACACCTTGGCGCGACTCTCGCTGGCAAGCAGATCAGCCTCTTCCTCGTTATGACTGCGCAGCACCACGGCGATGGTCGGGTTGAGTGTCTGCGCGATCTCGACCATCTTGCGTACGCTCACCGCATCCGGCACCGCAATCACCAGCATGGCGGCACGCGCGATGTGGGCCTGGATCAGCACCTCGGGGGTGCTGGCGTCGCCGCTCACCGCGGGGATGCCATCCTTGCGCAGCGCATCGATACGCTCGCGGTTCTCATCGGCTACCACGAAGGGGATGTGCTCTTCGCGCAACATCGCAGCGATGCGGCGACCGACGCGACCGTAGCCGACCAGCACTACCTGCCCGGTCAGCAACGCCTGGTCGGTGGACATCGGCAATTGCGCGAGCGGATCGTCACGCTGGTCGAGGCGCCGCGCCAGCGCCGAGCGTTTGCGCACCCAGGCCTGCAGCGGCTCCAGCGCTGCGAAGATCCCAGCATTGGCGGCGATCGAAATCAGCGCGCCTGCGAGTATCAGGCTCTGGCCCTCAGCCGGCATCAAACCGAGCGCAACGCCAAGCCCGGCGAGAATGAAGGAAAACTCACCGATCTGCGCAAGGCTGGCGCCTACCGTCAACGCGGTATTGAGCGGATAGCGGAACAGCAGCACCAGCGCGACCGCTGCAATCGTCTTGCCCACCATGATGATCGTCACCACGGCAAGCACCTTGAGCGGCTGCGCCCACACCACAGCCGGGTCGAACAACATGCCGACCGATACGAAGAACAGCACCGCGAAGGCATCGCGCAACGGCAGCGATTCGTCGGCCGCGCGATGGCTGAATTCCGACTCGCGCATCATCATGCCGGCAAAGAACGCGCCCAGCGCGAACGAAACGTCGAACAGCTTGGCCGCACCGAAGGCGACGCCGACCGCCGTCGCCACCACGCTGAGCGTGAACAGTTCCTGCGAGCCGGTGCGCGCAACCCACCACAACAACTTAGGTAGCACGCGGCGCCCCACCACCAGCATCAAGGCGATGAAGGCGCTGACCTTGAGCAAGGTGACGGCCACCGTTTGCCAGATCTCGTTCGCTGCAACACCCGCCACGCCACCGCCTTCGACCCCGCGCAACACGCCGGCCAGCGCTGGCAGCAGCACCAGCACCAGCACCATGACGAGGTCTTCCACCACCAGCCAGCCCACTGCAATCTGGCCGTTGACCGACTTCAGCAGCCCCCTGCCCTCCAGCGCTCTCAACAGCACCACGGTGCTGGCAACCGACAGACACAGCCCGAACACCAGCGCACCACCAAGGCTCCAACCCCACAGCAGCGCCGTCGTCATGCCAAATGCAACCGCCACCAGGATCTGCACGACCGCACCCGGCACCGCGATCCGGCGCACCGCCATCAAGTCGCTCACCGAGAAATGCAGGCCGACGCCGAACATCAGCAGCATCACGCCGATTTCCGCCAGCTGACTCGCAAGCCCCACATCGGCCACAAAGCCCGGCGTCGCCGGCCCGATCATCACGCCGGCGAGCAAGTAGCCCACCAGCGGCGGCATACGCAAGCGCGTGGCGGCAAAACCGAGCAGTAGCGCGAGCCCAAACCCCGCGGCAATGGTGGCAATCAGGCTGACGTCATGGGGCATCGTTCGGGCTGTTCCTCGTGGGATACGGCGCGCCACAGGAATCGCAGCGCCAAGTAAGGGAGCGCGCGCGGCCCAAAAAGGTTCCGGCGAGGCAAGATTTGTTCGGGCAATGCCCAGCGCCCGCCGGTACGTCGCATTTCACTGCATCGAGTGCAGGCCGATCATGTTGCCGTCTGGGTCGCTCACCAAGGCGATGAACCCGTACTGGCCGATCGCGAACTTCTCCTTGAACACGCAGCCACCGCCCGCCTTCGCCCTCGCCGCCTCAACGGCGCAGTCCGCGCAACTGAAGTACACCAGCGTGCTGTTACCCCCGGACGGACAGCCTTCCATCTTCACCAGCGCACCCGAGGCGCCCGGCACATCGGCCATCGGAAAGGCCAACATCTCCATGCCAGGGCTCTCCAACGCCTGCAAGGACACACCGAACACGCGCTCGTCGAAAGCCTTGGCACGGGCCATGTCCTGCACATAAATTTCGAACCAGCCAACTGGATTGCGTTGCATGTTTGCTTCTCCTTCAAGGATTTTCGACGGCCACCGTCGTGCTTTGGCCTGAACTAAGCATCGGATACCGTCGGCCCCGCTTCAAGCCAATCGTGCCCCTGTTTCACTGCAAGGGGCGCCGTTGCTTCATCTCATAGCAGTTCGGGAAGTACGCTTGCGCGCGAAGTAGCACCAGCCGGGGTCGTTCCGCCCCGTTGGGGCCGCCAACGCGGTATCGTTGCGCCCTTTGTTTCATCCCGGTTTCGCATCGCCATGTCTCAGCCCAGCTTCACCCCCGAAAGCTACGCCGCCCAACTCGCCCCCAAGGTGGCGCAATTCAAGCGTGACTTCGCGCCCTTCGGCCTGCCCGAACCAGCGGTGTTCGAATCGGCGGCGCAGCACTACCGGATGCGAGCCGAGTTCCGCATGTGGCACCACGGCGACCGTGTCGACTACGCAATGTGGGAAGCCGCAGACCCGAAACAGCCGGTGCTGCTGGAAGACTTTCCGACCGCCTCGGCCGCGATCTGTGCCGCGATGCCGGTGCTGCGCGACGCGGTGATCGCTTCGCCCGAGCTCAAGCGCAAGCTCTTCCAGGTGAACTTCCTTTCGACGCTCAGCGGCGAGATGCTGATCACGCTGATCTACCACCGCAAGCTGGACGAAGCCTGGGAGGCCGCCGCCCGCGAGCTGGCTGCCAAGATGCAGGTGCTGCTGATCGGCCGCAGCCACAAGCAGAAGATCGTGCTGGAACGCGACTGGGTGCTGGAAGCCTTTGAAGTGGATGGCCGCCCGCTCCGCTACCAGCAGATCGAGGGCAGCTTCAGCCAACCCAACGGCGGCATGAACCGCCAAATGCTCGGCTGGGCCTGCCAGCAAGCCAAGACCCTCGGCGGCGATCTGCTGGAGCTGTACTGCGGCAACGGCAACTTTACCGTCGCGCTGGCGCCGCACTTCGAGCGCGTGCTGGCCACCGAGGTCAGCAAGTCCTCGGTCCGCGCCGCAGCGTACAACCTGGAAGCCAACGGCGTCGGCAACGTTGCCTTCGCACGGCTTTCGAGCGACGAGATGAGCGACGCGCTGGCGCGCGTGCGGCCGTTCCGCCGCCTCAAGGACATCGACCTCGAAAGCTATCGCTTCAGCACCCTGTTCGTCGATCCGCCGCGCAGCGGCCTGGACGAGACAACGCTGAAGATGGCCGCGGGCTTCGATCGCATCCTCTACATCTCGTGCAACCCGCAAACGCTGCGCGACAACGTCGAGGCGCTGCACGCAACCCACCGGATCGACGCCGCCGCGGTGTTCGACCAGTTTCCCTACACCCATCACCTCGAATGCGGTTTGCTGCTCACGCGCCGGGGCTAAGAGCGACCCAGCCTGTACGCTTTCCCACATCGCACTGTGTAGGCTAAGCGACACTTCAGCGGGCCAACGGCGTGGACGGCCCGCCGCAGCACAGTTCGGCCACATCGGCACGGCAATTGCTGAACCGGAGACAAACATCCTCCGGAGCGCCTCATGCCGACGCCTACCCCCCCGAATACGGCCGCCAAGGCCAGCGGATGCGCCAGCGGGCGCTGCGGCTCCAGTGCGAGTCAGATCGACGAGCTGGATGCAAGCGTCGCACAGCGGGTACAGGATCACCCCTGCTACTCCGAAGAAGCACACAAGTACTTCGCGCGCATGCATGTCGCAGTGGCGCCGGCCTGCAACATCCAGTGCAACTACTGCAACCGCAAGTACGACTGCAGCAACGAGTCGCGGCCCGGGGTCGTTTCGGAAGTGCTGACCGCAGCGCAGGCGGTAAAGAAGACGCTTGCAGTGGCGGCGGCGATTCCGCAGATGAGCGTGCTGGGCATCGCAGGCCCCGGCGACGCACTCGCGAATCCCGAGCGTACTTTCGCCACCTTCGCCGAACTCTCGCAGCGCGCACCCGACCTGAAACTGTGCCTCTCCACCAATGGGCTGATGCTGCCGCAGTACGTCGACCAGATCGCCGCGTATCACGTTGATCATGTGACGATCACGATCAACTGCATCGACCCTGACATTGGCGCACAGATCTACCCGTGGATCTTCTGGAAGCATCGCCGGATCACCGGACGCGAAGCCGCCGAGGTCCTCATCGCACAGCAACAGCAAGGGCTGGAGATGCTGGTCGCACGCGGCATACTGGTGAAAGTGAACTCGGTGATGATTCCCGGCATCAACGACCAGCACCTGAAGGAAGTCTCACGCATCGTGCGCGCCAAAGGCGCCTTCCTGCACAACGTGATGCCGCTGATTTCCGACCCCGCTCACGGCACCCACTTCGGCCTCATCGGCCAGCGCGGCCCCACCCCGCAGGAGCTCAAAACCTTGCAGGACGAATGCGCCGGCGACATGAACATGATGCGCCACTGCCAGCAATGCCGGGCCGACGCGGTGGGCATGCTGGGTGAGGATCGCGGCGCCGAGTTCACGCTCGAAAAAGTCGAAGCGATGCAGATCGACGAGCACGCTGCGATGGGTCGCCGGCTCGCGCTACGCGCCGCAATCCATGCGGAGTTGGCCGAGAAGCGCGCGGCACGCCATGCCGCCAGCGCCCAGGTGATCGAACTCCCTCGCCCGGCCGCGACCCTCGGCCGGCCCGTACGCATGGCCGTGGCAAGTAGCACCGGCGCGGTGATCGACACCCACTTCGGTCACGCCAAGCACTTCCATATTTTCGAGGTCAGCGCCGAGGAAATCCGGGCGCTGGGCACCTGCGCCGCCGCGCAGTACTGCGGCGGCGAGGCGGACTGCGGCGAGGCCGACAACACGCTCGCCCGCACGCTGACCGCGCTGTCGGACTGCGAAGTGATGCTCTGCGCCCGAATCGGTATCGAACCCTGGGGCAAGCTCGAAGCCGCAGGCATCCGCCCCGACGGCGCCCACGCGATGGAACCCGTCGCGTCAGCGCTGCGGGAAGCGTGGAAAACGATGCTCGACAACGGGCAACTCAGCGTTGCGCCAGCCAGCCAGCGTCGCGCGTAACCCGGGGTAGCGGCATGGCACTCGAAATCGTTGCGGGCTGCGTCAATTGCTGGGCTTGTGTCGCGCTGTGTCCGCACCAGGCAATCCTCGAAGCCCAGCCACATTTCCTGATCGACTCCGATCGCTGCACCGAGTGCATCGACGCGCACGCCACGCCGCAGTGCGCTGCGATCTGCCCGATCGAGGGCGTGATCATCGACGAACTCGGCACGCCCCTTAACCCGCTCGGCTCGCTGTCGCCGGCTGCCCGCGACGGATGAGCCCGCATCGTGGCTCACCCGGACGAAGCGCGGGCAATGCCATGGCCAGCGCCACAGATCGCGTGGCCGCCAGCAGAAGCGGCCGAGCGCATTCGTGCGCACGCGCGGGGTGCGCTGCTCGGTCTGGCGCTCGGCGACGCGTTGGGCGCCACGGTGGAATTCATGACGCCGCGCGAGATTCGCACGCACTATGGCCGCCACACGCAGATCCGCGGCGGCGGCTGGCTCAAGCTGGCGCCTGGCCAGGTCACCGATGACACCACCATGGCCTTTGCCGTCGCCGAAGCGCTGATCCGCAACCGCCAGCCGACTGCAGAGGACTACGCCCGCGCGTTCGACGCATGGATGCGCAGCAAGCCGGTCGACATCGGTAACACGGTACGGCGCGGCATCACACGCTATCGGCGCACCGGTGAAGCCTGCGTGCCACCATCGGACGACGCCGGCAACGGCGCCACCATGCGCTGCGCCCCGGTCGCAATCGCACTGCTCGGCGCCCCTGCCGACGCGGTGCGCGACGCCGCAATCACGCAAGCGCGTGTTACGCATCACAACCCGCTCACCGACGCCGCCACCGTCTGCGTCGTCCGCATGATCCAGGCGGGCATCCTCGGCCACGGCATTCGCGGCGTGATCGCCCTCGCCCATGAGCTCGTCAAGGCTCAACCGGCCTTCCACTTCCGTGGCAAGCCAGCACTCAACCCGAGTGGCTACATCGTCGACACCATGCGCGCGGTGTTGCAAGCCATCGACATCACCGACAACTTCGAAGCCGCGCTGATCGAAGTCGTCAACCGCGGCGGCGACGCCGACACCACCGGCGCCATCGCTGGCGCGATACTCGGTGCCCTGTATGGCGAGCAATGCCTGCCGGCCAGCTGGCGATCAGCCTTGCACACCTCCATTGCCTCACAATGCCTCACTCATGCAGAGCAACTTGCCCGCTTGTGATCGACCACGTAATTCGTCGCAAGAGATCGCGAGGTGCGAGAATCACAAGTAGAAAGAGCAACCACCTTCGTAGCCTCAAGTGACGGCGGCCGCGCTGTAGTCTGCAAACGGCGCACAAGCCATCCTCACGACGAGCACCGATGCCGTCGCCACCTCTGCCCTCGTGCCGGGCCTGGCGCCGCGCGGTCGGATGGTCGTGCTGGGCGCGGGCAAGGATCGGTTGCAAATCGGCATGGGACAATTGGTCGGCGCGGAGCGCAGCGTGCTTGGATCGATTACCGGCACGCCTTACGACAGCGAGCGCGCCCTGGCTTTCAGCGTACTCACGAATGTCCGGCCGCAAATCGAAACAATGCCGCTCGAACGCGCCGCCGAGGCTTACCAACGGATGCGATCCGGCGACGTGAAATTCAGGATGGTGCTGACTATGAAGGATGGGCATGCCCGCTAAGGACGCGAACCCCCGAGCCACCGCCTCACTTGAACTGAGCAATCTCACACGACTGATCCTGGCGCAGGCACTCTCTGGCGCGAACGCCGTGGTGGTTTATGCCACCGGCGCCATCGTCGGCAGCACACTCGCGCCAAGCCAGGCGCTCGCCACCCTGCCCATTACGATCTTCGTCCTAGGCATGACTGCATGCTCGCTGCCTGCAGGCCTGATCGCCCAACGCTACGGGCGGCGCACTGCATTCCTGATTGGCGCCGGCTGCGGCGTGCTGGTCGGGCTGCTCGCGGCGCTCGCGGTGATCCTTGGGCTCTTCTGGCTGTTCTGCGCCGCGACCTTCTTCGGTGGCGCCTATGCGGCCGTCGTGCTGACCTTCCGCTTTGCCGCGGCGGACTGCGTCCCGCCGGCGCTGCGGGCGCGCGCGTTGTCGCTGGTGATGACAGGCGGCATCTTCGCCGGCGTGATCGGCCCACAGCTCGTCACCTACACGATGGATCTCTGGCCGCCCCACACTTTCGCCGGCACCTTCGTCGCGCAAGCGTTGGTGGCGGCCCTGTCGGGCTTGATCCTTGCCGGCGTGCGCTTGCCAGCGCTCACGAACGAGCGCAGCCACGCCGGCGGGCGGCCGATCGGCGTCATCGCCCGTGACCCGCGCTTCATCACGGCGGTGACCTGCGGCGTGATCTCCTACCTGCTGATGAACTTCCTGATGACCGCGGCCCCCTTGGCCATGCATTTGTGCGGTTTGTCGCAGGCGTCGGCAAACCTCGGGATTCAATGGCATGTGATCGCAATGTACGCGCCGAGCTTCTTCACCGGGCGACTGATCGCGCGATTCGATGCGAAGGCCGTGTCGATGGCCGGCCTGTTGCTGACCGGGTTGTCAGCGGCAGTGGGCTTGCTGGGTGTGGATGTGGCGCACTTCTGGCTCACGCTGATCCTGCTGGGCGTGGGTTGGAACTTCGGCTTTGTCGGCGCCTCGGCCATGGTGCTGGACTGCCACGCGCCGGAAGAGCGGTCGCGAGTTCAGTCGTTCAACGACTTCGTGGTGTTCGGCACCGTCGCCTGCGGTTCCTTCCTGTCCGGCAGCCTGCTGACTGCGTTTGGCTGGGACACCGTGCTGTGGCTGTCCTTTGTGCCGCTGACCTTGGCCGCCTTGACCTTGGTCCGATCACGCACGCCCAAGACCCTGGAGTCCGCTTCGTAATTTGCGAGGCGTTTGCCGCGGGACGACGCGAATTCCACCTGCGCTCCCGCCGATTCTGAAGAAGATCTGGCGGTCGAGCTGCCGCGATGCAAGATCCGCAGGGCGAGGCTTGCAAGAAGGCATCGGGCCGCCCCGGCGGCGCGCGGTAGGCCGTTTTAGCCAAGCGTATCGCACCACCACCTGCAGTCGACGAATGGAACGCGAGAGGCCATGTGGCTGAGCCCCATCGCGTTCCGGTCTTGCCAAGCCAGTCTTGCTTACTCCGTGGCAGTACCCGACAGCACAGCGCTGCACGAGCCTTTGGCTACGCTCACCATATCCCCCACCCTCACCCGCGCCGCTTCAGCTTCATTGAGCGCGACGACTCGCGTCCGGAAGCCCACTGGTGAGCGATACATCACAACGTAGCCGACCTGAAGATCGAACGCAGGACTGGGGCGGGCGCATCGGTCGGGTCGCGTCGGATGCAATTCGGAGAGCGGCCCGACGGCGACCACCGTTCCCGATCGATGGCGCGACGAAGCCCCCTCACTTGCATCACCGGGCGTGGCCCATGTCGTAACGGATAGCAGTGCAGCCGCGATCAGCCAGGTGCGGGTCGCACTCTGCGACCGCCACCTCAGGTCGCGGAAGTTTGAATGCTTCATTCAATGTGCTCCGCTCGGAGCACGTCGACGACATACACCCAGCCGCAGGCACAGCGCCCGGTGTGCGCGGCAGCCTTGATGATTGAGACCAGCGCATCAACGTCGGCGTCCTCGCAAATGAACTCGAGCTTGTACTCATCGATGACGGCGTCGCCCAGATCCAGCGAGTAGTGCTGTTCCTGCCGGTCAAGCGCCTGCAGCGAGCCCTTCACGACATAGGCTGCCAGGTTGTGGCGATGAGCGCCGTCTCGGCCCTTGAAGGGTTCGGACTCCTTGAGCGCCTGCATCACGTCGGCGATGCGGCTGCGGTGCACGTAGGCCTTGATTTCCTTCATCTCAGACTCCTTCCTTGGCCAGATCGAGCGCGACCTGACGGCGCGCTTCAGCGCGTTGTTCGGACCATTCGTAGAGCAGTGGCAGGAGCAACAGCGTCAGTGCCGTGGAGGTAAAGAGCCCCCCGACGACGACGGTCGCCAGTGGTCGCTGGGTTTCGGCACCAACGCCGGTGGACAGCAGCATCGGCACCAGACCGAGGATGGCCACCGTGGCGGTCATCAGCACCGGGCGCAGGCGCAGCGCAGCCCCTTCGCGCACCGCGTCGCGGATGCTTCGTCCGCGCTGGCGCAGGTCGTTCAGAAAGGACACCATCACGATGCCGTTGAGCATCGCGACACCGAACACCGCAATGAAACCGATGGCTGACGGCACTGACAGGTACTGACCCGTCACGAAGAGGCTGACGATGCCGCCGATGATCGCGAAGGGCACGTTGGCGATGGTCAGCGTGGCGTGCCGCACCGAGTTGAAGGCGGTGTAGAGCAGCAGGAAGATCAAGCCGATCGTCAGCGGCACGATCATCGCGAGCCGCGCCATCGCGCGCTGCTGGTTCTCGAAAGCGCCGCCCCACTCCACCCAGTAGCCCGCGGGCAGCTTCACCTGGTCGCGCAGACGCGCATCGGCCTCCTTCACGAAGCTGCCGACATCGCGCCCCTTCACGTCCATCTGCAGCACGGCATAGCGCTGCAGGGCCTCACGGCGTACGAAGGAGTAGCCCTCGTCGAGCTCGAACTTCGCCACCTGCCCGAAAGGCACCAGCGCCCCTTCGCGGGTGCGCAACGGAATCGCCGCAATCGCCGCCGGATTGGCGCGGTAGTTCTCGGCAAGGCGCACGGCAATGTCGAAGCGCTTGGTGCCGTCGATCAGGGTCGACACAGCGCTGCCGCCGATGCCGGACTGCACGATCTCCAGCACCTCGTCCGCGTTGACGCCGTAGCGCGCCGCCGCCTCGCGGTCCACCTTGATGACGAGCTGCGGCTTGCCCTTGTTGGCCTCCGCCGAGAGGTCCGCCACGCCCGGCACCTTGTCGAGCACCGACTTGATCTGCCCGCTCAAGCGGTCGAGCGTCGCGAGGTCCTCGCCATAGAGCTTCAGCGCGAGGGTTGCGCGCACGCCGGAGATCAGTTCCTCGACACGCATCTGGATCGGCTGCGTCGCGCCGAACACTGCCGTCGGCACGGTCTCCTCCAGCACCGCCTGCATGTCCGCCGAGAGCTTCGCGTAGGAGACCCTGGCAGGCCACTCGGCCTCGGGCTTCATGTCGAGCAGCACTTCCATGTAGTTCACATCGGCAGTCTCGCCCTTCTCGGCACGGCCAATCGTCGCGAGCACCGAGCGCACCTGCGGGAAGCGCTCACGCAGCGTCGTATCCACCACGTTCGACACGCGGATCGACTCATCGAGCGAGGTCGAGGGAATCCCGGTGATGCGGAACATGATCGAACCTTCCTGCAGCGTGGGCATGAACTCCTTGCCCAGCAGCGGGAACAGTGCGAGCGAGCCCACCAGCAAGCTCACGGCCGCCACCATCACCTGCCTCTTGTGGCCGAGCGCCCAGTCGAGCAGCGGCAGGTACACGGCCTTGGCATGACGCACCACGAAGGTATCTTTCTCCTCCTTGGGCTTGAGGATCAGTGCAGCGAGCACCGGGACCAGCGTGAGCGAGAGGATCAAGGAGCCGGCCATCGCAAACGTGATCGTCAGCGCCATCGGCTTGAAGAGCTTGCCTTCGAGGCCGGTGAGCGAGAACAGCGGCAGGAACACCACGATGATGATCAGGATCGCGAAGGCGATCGGGTTCGCCACCTCGCGCGCGGCCTCCAGAATCAGGTGCGTCCTGTTGATCGGCTTGCCGGATTCCTTCGCATGGGCGAGCAGGCGGAAGGCGTTCTCGACCATCACCACCGCGCCATCGACCATCATGCCGATGCCGATCGCAAGCCCTGCCAAGGACATCAGGTTCGCCGACATACCAACCTGATTCATCATCAGGAAGGCCATCAGCATCGCCAGCGGCAAAGTCACGATCACGACTATCGCCGAGCGCACTTCCCCGAGGAACAGGAACAGCACGATCACGACGAGGATGGAGCCCTCGACCAGCGCGCTCTCGGCCGTCTTCAGCGCCTTCTCGACGATGTCGGTGCGGTCATAGATCGGCTTGAGGCTCACGCCCTCGGGCAGTGCGGCCTGAGCGGTGGCGAGCTTGGCCTTCACCGCATCGACCACGCTCTTCGCGTTCTCGCCGACGCGCGAAAGCGCCATGCCAAGCACCGCCTCCTTGCCGTCGCGCGTCACCGCGCCGAAGCGCAGAGCGGGCGCTTCGGTCACGGTGGCCACATCGCGCACATAGATCGGTGTGCCGTCGCGCTCGGCGAGCACGATGGAGCCGATGTCTTGCGTGTTCGCCACCAGCCCCAAACCACGCACGAGGTACTGCTCCCGCCCGATGTTCAGATACTGCCCGCCAACCTGCTTGTTGTTGGCGGTGAGCTGCTCCATCACTTCCTTGAAGCCGAGCTCGTACTTGATCAGCTTCGCCGGGTCGATCTGCACCTGGTACTGCTTCTCTTCGCCGCCCCAGGAGATGACGTCGTCCACGCCCGGCGCGGTGCGCAGGATCAGGCGCACCGTCCAGTCATGCAGGGTGCGCAGATCCATCGCGGAGAGCTTCTTGTCCGCAGACTCCACGGTGTACCAGAACACCTGGCCGAGGCCCGAGGTGTTCGGCCCCAGCACCGGCTCACCGTAGCCTTGCGGCAGCCGCTCCTTGGCTTCCTGCAGCTTCTCGCCGACCAGCCGGCGCGCGAAGTAGATGTCGACGTTGTCTTTGAAATACACGCCGACATACGAAAGGCCGAACAGGGACACCGAGCGCACTTCCTCGACCCCCGCAAGCCCGGCCATCGCGCCCTCGATCGGCGTCGTCAGCAACTTCTCGACGTCTTCGGCGGCAAGGCCAGGCGACTCGGTGTAGATGTTGACCTGCACCGGCGTGACATCCGGGAGAGCATCGACCGGCACGTTGCGGAAGGCCTGAACGCCGAGCCCGACGACCACGGCGAACGCTACCAGCACCAGCACCTTGTACCGCAGCGCGGCATCCACGATTGCATTGAGCATCATCGTTCTCCTTCGCTCAGTGCTCGTCGCCGATCTGCGACTTCAGCAGACGTGCCTTCAAGGCATACGTCCCCGCGACGACCAGCTGCTCGCCGGCCGCAACACCCGAACGCACGACGGTGCGGCCGCCACGCTTCTCGCCCAGATCGACCGCGCGCGGCGCAAAGCCATCGCCCTCTGCCACGAAGACCGTGGGCTGCCCCTGCAGCAGGATGATTGCGTCGTCCGGCACCGCAAGGCGCTCTTCGCCAGCGCCGCCGGCCTCGATGCGCGCCTTGGCGAACATCTCCGGCTTCAGGCGCCCGTCCTTGTTGGCCAGCTCGATCCGCGCAGGGACCGTGCGCGAGGCCTTGTCGAGCATGCCCGCCACGTAGCTCACCTTGCCCTCGAAGACCTCGCCGGGATACGCCTCGACGCTGATGCTGGCCTGCGCGCCCGGGCGCACGTGCGCGAGCATCGCTTCGGTCAGGTTGGCTTCGATCCACACGCGGCTGAGATCCGCCACCGCGAACATCGGCTCGGCCGGCGTGGCCAGTTCGCCAACGGTGGCCTTGCGCGCGACTACGGTGCCGGCGAACGGGGCGACGACAGTCAGCCGGGCGCCACTTCGCCCAGCGGCGGATGGATCAGCCCCCAGCACCCGCACCCGCTCCTCCGCCGCGCGCAACTCGGCGGCCGCCTTCTCGTGTTCGGCGCGAGCACGCAGGTAGTCCTTCTGGGCGATGATTTCGTCCGCGTTCAAGGCTTCCGCACGCTTGAAGTCGGCGTCGGCAATACGGGCCGCCGCACGCGCCGCGCTCAGGGCTGCGTTGGCCTCCCCCAGCGCCACGCTTTCAACCTGGGCCAGCGGCTGGCCGGCGCGCACCTGCGCCCCCAGCGGAGTCGCCACGCTGACGATGCGCCCCTCGACCGGCGCCGCCACACGGGCAAAACGGTCGGCATTCGGCTGGATCGTCGCGGTGACCTCAAGCAGATCCTTGAGCGGCATGGCCGTCAGCGCCTCGACCCGGATGCCGGCGCGCGTCCGCTCTTTCTTGCTCAGATTCAGGGTGCCCTCTTCATGCGGGGCGGCGGCCTCGGCCTTCGGCGCCGTGTCGGCCGTGTCAGGCGCTTCGCCCTTCGCGCCGCATCCGGCCAGCAGGGCAATCGCGACGGCACTGGCGAGCAGACTCAGGCGTGGCGCAGGGCGATGTGAGGTGAGGTTCTCGGTCATGGTTGTGTTCCTTGTTCGGGGGCCAGCGCCTGGCCGGCGGCCTGCATCAGTGCGAGGCGTGTGTTCTGGAAGTCGAGTTGGGCGTCGATCAGGTCGCGGCGGGCGTCAAGCGCCTGCCGGCTGACGACGATGTGTTCGAGCAGGCCGATCTGCCCAGCGCGCAGCGACTTTTCGGAAAGCTGTGCGTTACTCGCCAGCGTTGGGGCAACCACGCTCTGCAGCCGCTGCACGCGGCGCTGCAGGCTCTGCAGTCGCAAGTGCAGGCTGCGTACAGCCGCCTCACCGTCTCGCAAGCCGCGCTCGCGTTCGATCTGTGCTTGCAACAAGGCCGCGCTCGCCTCGCCGACCCCGCTCGCGTTGCGTTTGAACAGTGGTAGGGGCACGGACAGCGACAGCGTCGTCAAGCGCTCGCGGGCGTCGGCCGCGCCCTCGCGCCCAAGGCTCAAGCCCAGGGTGACATCCGGAATGCGGCTGGCACGTTCCAGGCCCAGCTTTGCTCGGGCACCTTCCTCCTGCGCGGTGAGTGCTCGCTGGCCGGGCTGCATCGGCAAGGCCGAGAGCAAAGGGGCCAGCGCCGGGAGGGGCTGAGCGAGTGCGTCGGCAAGATCCGCTGACACCGCCGGCTGACTGCCCGCCGGCAACTGCAGCGTCGCCTCAAGTTCATCGCGCGCTTCGATCAGTTGCTCGCGGGTGGCGTCGAACTGACTGCGCGCGCGTTCCGCTTCCACTACGGCGACGTTCGCATCGAGCTTGGTGTCTTCGCCCGCCGCACGCCGTTTGGCCACCGCCGACGCGGTCTGCTCGAACAACGCGAGCGCGGCTTCCTCGACGCCAAGCCGCTGCTGCAACGCCTGCACCCGATAGAACTGCTGGGCAACGCGCACACGCAGGTCGCGCCGCAGACTCTCCAGCTCAGCCCCGTGTGCGGTGATCGCCGCCTCGGCGGCGGACACGCGATAGCTGCGCTGCCCACCGATCTCCAGCGTCTGCGAGAGCCCCGCCGACCACTCCTTGCGGCGCTCATCCGGCGCCCCGCTCAGGGGGACCTCGCGCCGGGTGCCTTCCCAGCTGATCTGCGGGTTGTTGAAGAGGAGCGGGCGTGCATCCTGCGCCGCCCCCTCGACTGCGACTTGCTCGGCGGCCTTGCGCCACAGCGCCGGGTTGGCCTGTTCGGCCCGGCGCCACGCCTCGTCGAGTGTGAGCGCGCGTTGGGCTGGCTCGGCGGCCAGTGGCACGACGGTGTTCTGGGCGAGACTCGCCCCTTGAGTCGCGGCCCATAGCGTGGCCGCGACGAGATACTTGAATCGCATCGGATTCTCCTGAGTAACACGAAAGGACGTGGGAGATCCGGCGAGCGCGATACGGCCGCCGACAGGCTGGACGCCTGAGGGTCAGCTCACGGAGAAACGCGTGAAGAGATGGGCTCGCCGGGAATCAGGCGAGCGCGCGATCGGGCCGTTCCGGCCCTGCGGGAATATGCGAGAGGTCGCTACGGTGGTAGCTGAATTGCGGCGGCGCGGCGGCCGGCGCGATGCCCGCGACGAGGTCGGCGGTAAGTGTCGGCGCGCTCAGCTGGCAGGTCGCGCAGTCGAAGTCGCCGAACGTGCCTGCCTTGGCGCTACCCTTGCTGTCGGTGCTGCGCTCGGCCTTGCCTTGCTGGTGCTTGTGCTCGTGATGGCCGAAATGCTTGGTCGCCGCGTCAGACTCATGCCCACAATAGCTCGCTGCCGCACCCCAGACGGACTGGAGCGGCAAGAACACGAGCAGCAGGACGAAGACGAAGGGTCGCATGGCGGCGGAGTGTATCAACAGAGAACGCGGCGCGTCACAGGCTGACCATGCACTGCCGAAGCACAACATGGTCGCGCGCCTGAGCGCGTAGGCGCACCAAGCACTGTCACAGCGTCTGCAGCGCTGGGTCCGACCCATCGCGACGATGATGAATTTCGATCGTCGAATGCACGACCTCCTCATGGACGGACAGGCGCCTGCGTATCTCGTCGGGTGTCAGTGAGTTGTCGCGTGTCACGACCGTCATCGCACAAGAGTAGACCTGCTTTCCGACGCGCCAGACGTGCAAATCGGCAATCCGCGTGTCACCGGTCTGGTTATCACACTCGACGACCTCGCGGATCTCATCCACGACCGGATGATCCATTTCACGATCGAGCAAGACCTTGCCGGTCTCCGCGATCAGCCCCTTGGCCCATACCGCCACCAACACAGCGCCCACCATGCCCATGATCGGGTCCAGCCACGACCAGCCGAAGATCCAGCCTCCACAAAGCGCCGCAATCGCCAACACCGACGTCGCGGCATCGGCAACCACGTGCAGATAGGCAGACTTCAGGTTGAGATCGTGATGATGGTGGTGATGGTCATGATGATGCTCAGCGTGGGCACCCCCATGGTCATGACCATGGGAATGACCATGACCGTGGTGATGCGCTTTGCCAAGAATCAGCGCGCACACCAGATTGACAGCCAAACCAAGGATCGCAATCACGATCGCCTCGCGATACTGGATCGGTTGAGGCGCAACGATCCGCTCCACTGAGCCGATCAACATCAGGACGGCCACGCCAACAAGGAAAATCGCGCTGGCGAAACCGCCGAGAATCTCAATTTTCCAAGTGCCAAAGGCGAAGCGCGGGTCTTTGGCGTAGCGGCGTGCCGTCGCGTAGGCAAATGCCGACAAGCCGATGGCCACCGCGTGGGAGCTCATGTGCCAGCCATCGGCAAGCAGCGCCATCGAGTTGAACCACCATCCCGCCACGATTTCGACCACCATCGTGACAGCGGTGATCCACATGACCACCCGCGTGCCTCGTTCGGCGGCGTCGTTGCCGGTATCGAAGACGTGGTCATGGACCCAGTTCGAAATGTTCTCGGTACTCATCTTGGCATTCACTTGATGTAGGCCCGCAGGACGTCGATCAACTCGTCCGCGCCCTTGGTGCGCTCGTCGTCGGAGGCGATCGATGGGTCGGCGATGTGGGTACGAATATGCTCCTCGAGCACCTCGGCCATCAGCCCGCTGATTGCGCCACGTGTAGCTGCAATCTGGTGAAGGATCTCTGCACACCCCTTCTCGGTGTCGAGCGCGCGCTCAAGCGCTTCCACCTGGCCCCGGATGCGCCGCACCCTGGCCAACAACTTGGTTTTCTCACGGATCGTGTGGCTCATGGCGCACTCATCACATACCCTAGGGGGGTATGGTATACGAGCATCAAAGAAAATGCGACCAGAGCCCACGTTGCGCAAGCGGCTAGCATGGGGCTCTTGCAGTTCCAACTCAGCGCGTTCGAGAGAATTGCGCTGGATTGATGCCGATAACGCGGGCCGCGGCACGACGCATAACCTGAGGCTTGCCCGAACTTCAATGCGCAAGAGGAACGGCTGTGACATTCTTTGCTCAAGCGAATGATCGCGGGGACGTTGACGCAAGGAAGTGAAGCCGCGCGTCGCGCCGTTAAAGGTTTGGCCGAGCACCGTGCAACCGGGCAGATCTACCACAGGACTCGATGAGGTGAAGGTGTGACAACAGCACTGGGGCCCTTTGTCGCCGCGGACGACTTCCGCCGCATCATCCACAAGCAAGCGACGGACCGACGAGCCGACGATGCCGCGGTCATTGTCGTCTTTCAGGTACAGCTGGCGGAGCCTGCTGCTGTCGTCCCCGGCCCGCAAATGCTGAATCTGTCGGCCGGCATGATCGCGACGCTCGCCAACAGCATTCGGCTCTCCGATGTCGCCACCGAACTCGCCCCCTGTCGGTTTGCCGTGCTGTTTCGCATGAAAGCGCATCAGCATCTTCCGGCCTTGCTCGATCGACTGCTGCCCCTCACCCAGCGGATATTCGATGACCAGGAAGCGCTCGCAAAACGCCTGCTCATCGAAGTCTCGCACGCCTTTTTAAGCCCCGGCAGCTCAGGCAACGATTGGCTGAGGCAAGCCGCAGCGGGCTTACAGGCTCCTGACCCAGACGCCATCGCGAGCAGCTGATGGCCCATACCGCTTCCGGGGTGTCGTCACGCCGTTGCATCGTGCTTCTGGCGCTCGGGCTGATGGCGACGAGCGCCCGCGCCGAAGAACCGATTTCGCTGCTGTACAACCCGCGAGCGCCTTACTCGTACGTCGACCATGGAGCGCTCACGGGGACGCTTGTGACGCCAGTGTCCAGTGCGTTCAAGCGCGCCGGCATTCCCTTCGTATGGGTCGAGACACCATTTCGCCGTCAACTGGCGATCGTGCGCGCGAACACGGGGCGCGACTGCATGGCCGCAGCATTCCGCGATGCCGAGCGCGAAGCCTACGGCCGCTTTTCGCAGCCGATTCTGCAAAACGAACAGATGGCGCTTGTGGTGCCGAAAAGCGCCGAGCCGAAGTTTCGCCGTTACGGCAGCTTGTCTGCTGCGCTCGGCGATCGAAGCATGCGACTGCTGATCAAGGAAGGCTACTCGTACGGTTCCGCCATCAACGCCTTACTCGCCAAGCGGGCTGCGGCCAACGTAGCCGCCTACGACGAAGCACAGTCCATTGTGCGCATGCTGCATGAAGGGATGGCCGACGCGCTGTTGATGACCACGCAAGAGGCAACGCAGACGCTGCTGCAAAAGGGGCTGCACCCCGAGGTCTTTGCTTACCTCATCTTCCCCGACACCCCACCCGGCGAGTGGCGGCACCTGCTTTGCAGTTTCAAAGTCCCCGCCAGCACCATTGAGTCGTTCAACCAACAGCTTCGCATGCATGCGAACACATCGGGTAGCACCGCCCACGGCAGTAACCGCTAGCGCGCGGACGCTCGCGATGAGGTAAATCGCGCACTTTGAACGGCAAGAGCAACACCGTCGAAGACTTCACCCCCCCGACTGCACCGCGCTGGTGCTGACGGCGGGAGTCCCATGAAACCAAGGAACCCGCACTCGCCGCAATCGCTCAAGCAACGACGCCGGGTGCCGTTAGTTCCTCGCGATCCAAGGGAGGAGTTGGCATGAAGGACATCACCATCAAGGCCCAGGTCTGGCTACTCGGCGCAGTCGCCGTGCTCGGCATCCTGGTGGCGGCCCTGTTTGGCATTGTCACGCTGGCCCGCGTCGATGCGCGGCAAGAGGCGGCATTGCAGGATGTCAGCGACGGCATGCGACAACTCGTCGCCGTAGAAACGGCCGCCGTCGACTTCAAGACCCAAGTGCAAGAATGGAAGAACATCCTCATTCGTGGCAACGACGCCGCCGAATACGACAAGCATGTCCAAGCCTTCTCAGGGCGCCAGGCTGCTGTGCAGGAGGGGCTTACCAAAACGCGCGACGCCATCAAGGCCGAGAACGACCCTAACAATGCGGACGTCCTGCAAATGCTCGACGCCGTAATCAAGGAGCATGCAGCACTCGGTGCGTTGTACCAAAGCGCACTCGGCGGTTTCGACAAGGGCGACCCCGGTGCGGGGCTCAAACTCGATGCGCAGCTCAAGGGCAAGGATCGCCCTGCCGCCAAGGCTATGGCCGACGTGGTGGCTCGCATGGAAAAAGGCGAGCGGGCGCACCTCGAAGCGCAAATCGCCGAGGGGCGCACGAACTACCTGCAGGCACGCAACTTTCTCATAACGGTTACGGTGCTCGCCGCGGTAATCGCGCTGGCACTGGCGCTGACCGCGTCCCGCCGTATCGTGCATCAGATCGCCGTCGTGCAGCGAACCACCGAACAGGCACGCGCAGAACTCGATCTGACACGCCGGATCCCGCTGCACGGCCGTGACGAGATGGGTCAGGTCGCCAGCGCGGTTAACGCGTTGCTCGAAGAGTTCCAGACCGTCGTTGGCAGCATGAAGCAAAGTGCAGAGGCGGTGCTTCGCACCGCGGGCTCGCTGACGCACTCGGTCGATACGCTGGCGTCGTCGGTCGCCAGTCAGAACGATGCCACCAACAGCATGGCCGCATCGGTTGAAGAGCTGGCGGTTACCGCCTCCCACGTTTCTGATGCGGCCACAGCGGCGGAGAACACGGCGCAGACGTCGCTCGATCAAGCCGAAAGTGGTGGCCGCGTCATCGGTGAGACAGTTCAGCGCATGGATTCGATGGCGAGTACCGTTCGGAGCACATCGCAGTCGATGGAGACACTCGGACAGCGGACAGAGGAAATCGGCAGTATTGCCCGGGTCATCAAAGAGATTGCCGACCAGACCAACCTGCTGGCTCTCAACGCAGCCATCGAGGCGGCCCGTGCAGGCGAACAAGGTCGGGGTTTCGCGGTCGTGGCCGACGAGGTACGCAAACTGGCCGAACGCACGACCAACGCCACTGGCGAGATCAGCGGCCTGATCACCTCTATTCAGGCAGAAAGCCGCAACGCGATCAGCGAAATGCATGCCCTCGTCCAACAAGTTGGCGAGACCGCCGAGGTCACCAGCGCCGCGGGCACCGCCATGGAGAGCATCCAAGGGGGTTCGCGCCAAGTGCTGGGCGTTTCTCGGGATATCCGCAACGCGCTCAAGGAACAAAGCTCAGCCAGCGAACTGATCGCCAAGCAGGTTGAAGTGATCTCCGCCATGAGCGAAGAAAATACCGAGGCGATGCGGGAAACGCGTGAAGCGTCACACGACCTCAGCACGCTATCCCAAGCCATGCATCAGGCGGCCGACCGCTTCCGCGTCTAGCCAGCACCGCGGGGCGGCCCGGCCCGACGAGGGTTCGACATAGAGGGGATTACACGGCCCCTGCACCCGAGGTATTCGTTATCAAGATGATGGCAAAAGCGCTCACGCTGATTCTCGCCCTGGCTCTGCTCCCCACGACCGCCGTCGCAGCGCCTGCCGACGGCGTGGTCAAGGTCTGCGCTGATCCCGATCCACCGCCTTGGACTTACTGGACACGCGATGCAAGCGGGAAGAAGACCGAGGCATTCACGGGGGCCTCGGTCGATCTTGTCAGGACGATCTTCAATCGCCTTGGCGTACGCGTCGACTTCACGGGAAATGTCCCCTGGGTGCGCTGCCTGAAGCTGGTAGAGGCCGGCGAGTTCGACTATGCGATGGATGCCTACGCGGACCCTGAGCGCGCCAAGCGCTTCGCCTATTCGGCGCACTACAACACCCTCACCCCACAGGTCTTCTTCCGACAAGACAAGCCGCTGGAGATTCGCTCGGTCACTGATCTCAAGCGCTATCAAGGCTGCGGCATGATCGGCGCCAGCTACGCCCACTACGGGCTCAAACCCGACGATCTCGACCTGGGGGTGACAACCTACGAGGCGATGATTCGCAAGCTCAAAGCAGGCCGGTGCGACTACTTCGTCGAAGAGCTGGAAGTCATCAGCGGTTACAAGTACCTTGGGGAAGACCACCTGCGTGATCCCGCATTGGCCCACGCCGCCGTTCCCAATGCCCGCGCCCCTGCTAAACATCTGATCGCAGCGCTTGGCAGCCCTGCCGCCAAACTACTGCCTGAATTCAACAAAGAACTGGCGGCCATCATCAAGTCCGGCGCAGCCGCAGACATCTGGCGGCGCCATGCGCCAGATCTACCGTACAAACCTTAACGCCGGTGTGGATTGCTAGCTGAACCGATATCCGCATCGCCCGGCCACCTCCGTCTAGTCGGCAGCGCGGAATCGCCACTGTCTCTTATACACATCTCCGAGCCCACGAGACGTAGAGGAATCTCG
>CAMFLH010000012.1 GCA_945957295.1 uncultured Uliginosibacterium sp. | reverse complement strand
TCTACACCGTCTAATTCGTCGGCAGCGTCAGATGTGTATAAGAGACAGCGCGCGTTCTCGCTGAGCCCCGCCTCGGCCGACGCCAGCTTCCGCCGCTATTTCCGCGCAAGCTTCGATGATGGCGGCCCTTCGCTGATCGTGATGGATGCCCCGCCCACGCACGAAGACTGCAAGCCTTTCGTCAAGGTGGCGCGGCTTTTCGGTGCCAGCGGCGCCCATGTGCCGGAAGTGCTGGCCGAGAATCACGAAGACGGCTTCCTGCTGCTGTCGGACCTCGGCAACACCACCTACCTGCAGGCACTTACGGCCGACAACGCCGCCCACCTTTACGCCGACGCGCTCGGCGCGCTCGCCAGCATCCAGTGCAGCAGTCAGCCCGGCGTGCTGCCGGAATACTCGCGCGAACTGCTGATGCGCGAGCTGGAACTGTTCCCGGTCTGGTACATCGCGCGTCACAAGGGCGTCACGCTGAGCGAGGCGGAAACGGCGGACCTCTACGAAGTCTTCGACCGCATCCTCGACGTGAACCTCGCGGAGCCCAAAGTCTTCGTGCATCGCGACTATCACTCGCGCAACCTGATGCACCTGCCGGATGGCAATCCCGGCGTGCTGGACTTCCAGGATGCGGTGTACGGCCCGATCACCTACGATCTGGTGTCCTTGTTCAAAGATGCCTACATCGAATGGGACGAGGAGCTGACGATCGACTGGCTGGTGCGTTACTGGGAAGTCGCGCGCACGCTCGGCCTGCCGGTGCGGGAGGACTTCGCCGAGTTTCATCGCGACTACGAATGGATGGGCGCGCAGCGCCACATCAAGGTGCTGGGCATCTTCGCGCGCCTTTGCTATCGCGACGGCAAGGACGCCTATCTGCAAAGCATGCCATTGGTGATGCGCTATCTGCGCACGACTGCCGAGCGCTACCGCGAGCTCAAGCCGCTCGCGAAGCTGCTCGACAAGCTCGATCCCGTCGAGAAGAGCGAAGGCCTGACGTTTTGACGCGCACCCCACGCACGGCGCGCAGCGCGCTACCGAGATTGCCGCGATGAAGGCGATGATCCTTGCCGCCGGGCGCGGCGAACGCATGCGCCCGCTCACCGACCACACGCCCAAACCGCTGCTGACGGTGGGCGGCAAGCCCTTGATCGTGTGGCACATCGAAAAACTCGCCGCTGCCGGCTTCACCGAACTGGTGATCAACCATGCGTGGCTCGGTGCGCAGATCGAATCCGCGCTGGGCGACGGCAGCGCCTGGGGCGTGCACATCGCCTGGTCGCGCGAAGAAACTGCGCTTGAAACCGCAGGCGGCATCGCCTTTGCCCGTAAGCTGATCGGCGACACGCCTTTCCTGTCGGTGTCCGCGGACATCTTCAGCGACTATGACTATGCGCGACTGGCGGCGCGACTCGCGGCGATGGCGGCGGACCCGACACTACCCGACGCGCATCTCGTGATGGTACCCAACCCGCCCTTCCATCCAGGCGGCGACTTTGCGCTCACGGAGGACGGCCTGCTCGCGATCGAGGGTTCGCCGAAGTACAACTACGCCGGTTTCAGCGTGCACCGGCCGCAACTCTTCGACCACATCGCCGCGGGCACCAAACTCGCGATGCGGCCGATCTGGAACACCCTGATCGCGCAAGGCCGCGCCAGCGGTGAACTGCACACCGGAGGCTGGGACAACATCGGCACGCCTGCGCAGCTCGCCGAACTCGATCGCCGCCTCGCGGTCACACCCGGCAACGCCGACTGAGTCGCCGACAGGACACCCGATGCACTTCGACCCCACCCCCTTCGCCGCACGCCGCGCCCGCCTCGCCCAACAGATGCGGGAAGCGGGGGGCGGTGTCGCGTACATTCCGACCGCACGCGAGTCGATGCGCAACGGCGACTCCGAATACGCCTATCGCTTCGGCAGCAACTTCTACTACCTCACCGGCTTCAGCGAGCCCGAGGCTGCACTGCTGCTGATCGCCGACGACAAGCGGTGCGAGAGCGTCCTGTTCTGCCGCGAGAAAAACCCCGAACGCGAAATCTGGGACGGCTTCCGTCACGGCCCGGAGGCCGCCGCGACGCATTTCGGCGTCAACGCCGCATGGCCGATCGCAGAACTCGACACGCGACTGCCCGACCATATTGCCAACCGTGCCGCGGTTTTCCACACGATCGGCGCGGACAGCGCTGAAGACGGCCGCATCGTGCGTGCGCTGGATGCAGTGCGCGGCCGCGCCCGCAGCGGTGTCACGCCACCCGCCAGCGTACGCGACCTGCGCGTGCTGATCGACGAGATGCGCTTGCACAAGGATGCCGACGAACTCGTCGCGATGCGCCGAGCCGCCGCGATCAGTGGCGCAGCCCACGCACGCGCGATGCGCTTTGCCCGCCCCGGCCACTTCGAATACCAGGTGGAGGCCGAGCTGATGCATGAGTTCATCAGCCAAGGCGCCCGCGCGGCGGCCTACACGCCTATCGTTGCCGGCGGCAGCAACGCCTGCACGCTGCACTACGTCGACAATCGCAAACAGCTCGCCGATGGCGAGCTGTTGCTGATCGACGCGGGTTGCGAAGTCGATGGCTATGCCGCAGACATCACGCGCACTTTCCCGGTGTCAGGCCGTTTCAGCGGCCCTCAGCGTGCGCTCTACGAACTGGTGCTCGCCGCGCAACTGGCCGCGATCGACAAGGCACGTGCAGGCCAACCCTACAACGCCTACCACGACGCAGCAGTCCGCGTGCTCACGCAAGGACTGAGCGATCTCGGGCTGTTGAGCGGCGACGTGGACGGCCTGATCGAACGCAAGGCCTACGACCGTTTCTACATGCACAGCACCGGGCACTGGCTTGGGCTGGACGTGCACGACGTCGGCCGCTACAAGATCGACGGTGGCTGGCGCCCGCTTGCGCCGAATCAGGTGCTGACGGTGGAGCCCGGCCTCTACATCCGCCCCGCCGACGACGTGCCGGAGGCCTACTGGCACATCGGCATCCGAATTGAGGACGACGTACTGGTCACCGACGACGCGCCGGAAGTACTGAGCCACCACGCCCCAAAGACCGTCGCCGACATCGAAGCCTTGATGCGTGACCGCTGAACCCGCCGGACGCACCCATATGCCCAACACCCAAGACGCAGCTTCGACCGACCGCGGCATCCTGATCGTCGGTGCCGGCCCGGTGGGCCTCGCACTTGCGCTCGCGCTGCATCAACGCGGCCTGGTCGTGCGATTGGCCGACGCCCGGCCGGCCGGCGCCGGGGAGCGCGACGCACGGGTGCTGGCGCTGTCACACGGCAGCCGGCAAACGCTCGAGCGACTGGGCGCATGGCCGCAGCAAGGGCCGACGCCGATCTCCACGATCCATGTATCGCAGCGCGGTGCGCTCGGCCGCACGCAGATGCAGGCGGCCGAATACGGGGTACCGGCGCTGGGCTATGTCACCCCGGCAGCGCTGCTGTATCGCACGTTGGCCTCTGCGGTTGCGCGGGCCGGCATCGAACTGATGCACGACACCGAAATCGCATCAACCACTGCCGCAACGGACCGGATTGAGGCCCACACTAGGGGCGGCGGTCACCTCGCCGCGCAACTGCTGGCGTGTTGCGAAGGCGCCATCGCGGGCGAAGCCGGCGATGCGGTCCGCAGCCGCGACTACGGCCAGCATGCAGTGATCTGCCGCGCGCGCCTTGCCGCGCCGCATCGCGGCATCGCCTACGAACGCTTCACGCCCGAGGGCCCGCTCGCGCTACTGCCATTGGGTGACGATTACTCGGTTGTGTGGACGATGCCCGCGGCACAAGCCGAGGCACGCATGGCGCAAAACGAAGCAGCGTTCCGGGCAGCATTGCAGGCCGGCTTCGGTGGCCGGGTGCAGTTCATCGAAACGCTGGAGCGGGCGCGTTTCCCGCTCGGCCTGCGGGTGCGCGGCGAAGCCGTGGGGAGCCGCATCGTGTGGCTCGGCAACGCTGCACAGACGCTGCACCCGGTGGCCGGGCAAGGCTTTAACCTCGCGCTGCGCGACGTCTGGGCGCTCGCCGAAACCCTCACCGACGCTCGCGACCCTGGCGAATCCGCCCTGCTCGCCCGCTACGCGCAGCGTCGCATGCTCGACCGTCGCAGCACGATCGGCTTCACCGATTCGCTGGTGCGCGTGTTCTCCAACGACGACCCGCTGCTGACCCACGCACGCGGCGCGGGCCTGCTGGCGCTCGATCTGTTCTCGCCGCTACGACATTTCGTCGCCAAACGGATGCTTTTCGGCGCCCGCGCCTGGCCCTGATCCGCGTCGGAGCCCTTTCGACACGAAATTCATAATTTGTCACACTCCATCCGAATCGCATATCCTCATAGAATATTTGCGGATTTGTTGATTTTCAGGGGTGGACTTTCATGGAATTTCGTAATCTCGCAGCAGCGCTGGCTCTGGCGACGCTAGCCGCTTGTGGCGGAGGTGGTGGCGGCGGATCGAGCGGCGGCTCCGGCGGCGGCACAACGCCCACACCGGTCGCATCCCCCACCCCGGGCGAAGCGGCGCGCTTTCTGGAGCAGGCCAGCTTTGGCCCGACCCAATCCTCGATCGATGCCCTGAGCGCGAGCAACTTCAGCGCCTGGCTCGACGCCGAATTCGCCAAACCGCAAACCCTGCATCGCGCCACTGTCGATCAATTGCAGACGACACTGGCGGCCGGCAAATCGCTGGATCAGTCGCACTTCTTCGAGAGCTTCTGGAAACAGGCGGTCACCGGCGACGACCAACTGCGCCAGCGTGTTGCGCTCGCGCTGTCAGAGATCTTCGTGGTGTCTTTCGACGGCAATCTGTCGCAGAACATCCGCGGCATGGCGTCCTACTACGACATGCTGGGCCGCAACGCCTTCGGCAGCTATCGCCAGTTGATCGAAGACGTGGCGATGCACCCGATGATGGGCATCTACCTCTCGCATCTGCGCAACCAGAAGGAAAACCCGGCAAAGGGGCGGGTACCGGACGAGAACTTCGCGCGCGAAGTGATGCAACTGTTCTCGATCGGCCTTTACGAACTCAACCCCGACGGCACGAAAAAGATCGGCAGCGACGGCAAGCCGATCGAGACCTACACCAACGAAGACGTGACCGGCCTCGCCAAGGTATTTACCGGCTGGAGCTGGGCCGGCCCGGATACCGGCGACGAACGCTTCTGGGGCTGGGGCGCAGACGCCGACCCGGATCGCGAAGTGAAGCCGATGCAGGGCTACACGCAATTCCATTCACTGTCGGAAAAGAAGTTCCTCGGCGTCACGGTGGCCGCGCAATCCAAGGCCGACCCCGCCGCCAGCCTGAAACCGGCGCTCGACCGCCTCGCCAGCCACCCCAACGTCGGGCCCTTCATCGGCAAGCAGCTGATCCAGCGCCTCGTCACGAGCAACCCGAGCCCGGCCTATGTGTCGCGCGTATCGGCCGCCTTCGCGAACAATGGCCAGGGCGAGCGGGGTGACTTGAAGGCAGTGATCCGCGCGGTGCTGCTGGACCCGGAAGCGCGTGACGCCAGCTACGCGGTGCGCGACGACTTCGGCAAGGTGCGCGAGCCTATCGTGCGCCTCGGCCACTTCCTGCGCGCCTTCAAGGCAAGCTCCGCATCCGGCCGTTACCTGGTCGGCAACACCGATTCGAGCAGCAGTAGTCTCGGCCAGAGCCCGCTGCGCTCGCCCTCGGTGTTCAACTTCTATCGCCCCGGCTATGTGCCACCGGGCACCTCGCTCGCCGACCGGGCTCTGGTTGCACCGGAATTCCAGATCACCAACGAAACCTCGATCGCCGGCTACCTGAACTTCATGCAGAGCGCCGTAGCGAGCGGTGTCGGCAGCGCAACCAACAACGTGCGCGATGTGCAGCCGGACTTCAGCGCCGAACTCGCGCTGGCCGAGAAGCCTGACGACCTGATGGCCCGCCTCGATCTGCTGCTGACGCACAACACCATGAGCGCAGGCACCAAGCAGACGATTCGCGACGCGGTTACCGCCATCGCGATCCCGACCGACGCCACCAAGGCGGACACTGCCCGCAAAAACCGGGTGCGCCTCGCGGTGTACCTGGTGCTGGCATCCAACGACTACCTGATCCAGAAGTAAGCGGAGACGAACATGCGCACCAATAACGCCTCCCGCCGGGAATTCCTCAAACGCGCCGCAGCCCTTTCGACACTTGGCGGCGCCGCGCCCTTCGCGCTGAACCTCGCCGGCATCGGCGCTGCTGCCGCGGCGACCGACCCGGACTACAAGGCCCTCGTCTGCCTGTTCTTCTACGGCGGCAACGACCAGACGAACACGGTGATTCCGTACGACGCCGCCTCGTACAACGACTACGTCGCCGCGCGCGACACCATCGCCCGCGCGCAGGCCGATCTGCTGCCGCTGACCACGCTGAGCGACCTGGGCGGGCGCCAACTGGCGCTACCGAAGGAGTTCGCGCCGATCAAGACGCTGTTCGATGGCGGCAAGGCGGCGATCCTCGCGAACGTCGGCCCGCTCGTCGCGCCGATCAAGGATGCGGCCGAATACAAGAGCGGCCGGGTGCCGGTGCCGCCAAAGCTGTTTTCGCACAACGACCAGACCGCCACTTGGCAGGCCTTCACGCCGGAAGGCGCAAAGCTCGGCTGGGGCGGGCGCTTCGGCGACCTGCTCGGCTCGATGAACAGCAACGCGGTATTCACTGCCGTGTCGGCCGCGGGCAACACAGTTTTCCTGTCGGGCAAGAACACCTTCCAGTACCAGATCAGCTCGGGCGGCGCGGTCGGCATCAACAACATCAACGCCACCAGCCTGTTCGGTTCGCCGCAGGGCGCGGCTGCGCTGCGCGCGGTCAGTACGGGCAATTCCTCGCAGCTATTCGAGCGCGAGCACGGCCGTGTGGTGCAGCGCTCGATCGATGCGCAAGCGGCCGTCTCCGCCGCACTCGCAACGCTGCCAACCACCGATGCCCGCGTTGCATTGCCCACGGCACAAGCCAATAACAACCTCGCGCGCCAGCTTCAGGTCGTCGCGCGCCTGGCCGGCGTGTCAGCGGCACTCGGCGTGAAGCGCCAGGTGTTCTTCGTCAGCATCGGCGGCTTCGACACCCACGACAACCAGCTCACACAGCAGCCGACGCTGCATACGGCGATCGCAGGCGCGGTGGATTACTTCTACAACGCCACCGTGCAACTGGGCATCGCGAACAACGTGACGCTGTTCACCGGCTCGGACTTTGGCCGCACGCTGACCAGCAACGGCGACGGTTCGGACCACGGCTGGGGCTCGCACCACTTCATCATTGGCGGTGCGGTGAAGGGGCAGGATGTCTACGGCAGCTTCCCGGTCGTAAAACTCGGCACTGCGGAAGACGTCGGCTCCGGCCGGCTGCTGCCGACCACCTCGGTCGACCAGTACGCCGCCACGCTCGGCCGCTGGTTCGGCGTATCGGACAGCGATCTCGGCCTGATCCTGCCGAACATCGGCCGCTTCTCGACGCGCTACCTCAACTTCGTCTGAGCCCTCTGCCCGGAGACCCGCGCCAGCCGTGGGTCTCCGCGTCACGCTTCGTGGACCACGTCGACTCGGGTAGAATCACGCGCTTTTTCCGCGCTTTCGCACCCCCCGATTCCTGAGCGATGCAGTTCGCCGGCTTCCAGCTTCGCAACAATCTGTTCGTCGCGCCCATGGCGGGTGTGACCGATCGCCCTTTCCGCCAGTTGTGCAAGCGGATGGGCGCGGGTCTGGCCGTCTCGGAAATGGTGACCTCGAATGCGCTGCTGTACGCAACCAACAAGACGCGTCGGCGCACCGACCACGCTGGCGAGGTCGAGCCGATCTCGGTGCAGATCGCCGGCGCCGATCCGGTGATGATGGCGCAGGCTGCCCGCTTCAACGCCGACAACGGTGCGCAGATCATCGACATCAACATGGGCTGCCCGGCCAAGAAGGTGTGCAACCTCGCCGCCGGCTCCGCCCTGATGCGGGATGAAGCCTTGGTCGGCCGCATTTTGGAAGCGGTGGTGCGGGCCGTGCCGGACACTCCGGTAACGCTGAAATTCCGCACCGGCTGGGATCGCGCCAACCGCAACGCACAGCGCATCGCGCAGATCGCCGAAAACGCGGGCATTCGGGCCATTGCAATTCATGGCCGCACGCGCGCCGATCTGTACATGGGCGAGGCCGAATACGACACGATCGCCGCGGTGAAACAGCAAGTCGGCATCCCGGTGATCGCGAACGGCGACATCGATTCGCCGCGCAAGGCGCGCCACGTGCTCGCACACACCGGCGCCGACGGCTTGATGATCGGCCGCGCAGCGCAGGGTCGCCCGTGGATTTTCCGCGAGATCGAACACTTCCTCGCCACCGGTACCGAATTGCCGTCGCCGGAAGTCCGCGAGATCCACCGCGTGTGCCGCGATCACCTCGCGGATCTGTACGCGTTCTACGGCGAAGACGCCGGCGTGCGCATCGCACGCAAGCACATCGGCTGGTACACCAAGGGTATCGCCGGTGCCCACGCATTCAGGCAGCTGATGAACCAGCAGCCGGACGTCGCGAGCCAGCTCGCGGTCGTCGACGACTTCTTCGGCCGACTTGGCGAGCACGGCGACCGGCTGTGCGACGTCGTAGTTGCCGACCACGCAGATTCACAACCTTTGCAGGAGCTCGCGGCATGAGCCGCTCCGAAGACATCGCCGAATGCGTCCGCCGCGCGCTGGAACGCTACTTCAAGGACCTGGACGGTGAAAAACCGACCGGGGTGTACGACATGGTGTTACGCAACGTCGAGCGTCCGATGCTCGAAATCGTGCTGAAACACGCGGGCGGTAACCAGACGGTGGCCGCCGAGATGCTGGGCATCAACCGCAACACCTTGCGACGCAAACTGACCGACCACGACCTTCTCTGAGTCCCATACCCGCCATGAACGTCACCCAAGCCCTTCTCAGCGTTTCCGACAAGCGCGGCATCGTCGAATTTGCCCGCGAACTTCACGCCCTCGGCGTGAGCCTGCTTTCTACCGGCGGCACCTCCAAGGCGCTGCGCGACGCAGGCCTGCCGGTCACCGACGTGGGTGACTACACCGGATTCCCGGAAATGCTCGACGGCCGCGTGAAGACGCTGCACCCGAAAGTGCATGGCGGCATCCTCGCCCGCCGCGATCTGCCCGAGCACCTCGACACGCTCGCCGCGCACCAGATCCCGCGCATCGATCTGGTGGTGGTGAACCTGTATCCCTTCCAGGCCACCGTGGCGAAGGAAGGCTGCACGCTGGAAGACGCGATCGAGAACATCGACATCGGCGGCCCGACGATGGTCCGCGCCGCAGCGAAGAACCACGGCACCGAAGCGGGCGGCGTCGGCATCGTGACCGACCCGGAAGACTACGCGGCAATCGTCGCCGAGTTGAAGACCAACGCCGGCAGCCTGTCGTACAAGACGCGCTTCGAACTGGCGCGCAAGGCCTACACCCACACTGCCCGTTACGACAGCGCGATCGCCAACTGGCTGACGGCCGTTGATGCCGACAAGCTGATGCCGGCCGAAGCGCCGGTGCGCGCCGAGTACCCGAGCCGCATCCAGTTCGCCTTCGACAAGGTGCAGGAGATGCGCTACGGCGAAAACCCGCACCAGAGCGCGGCCTTCTATCGCGACCCGAACGGCGCGGTGGGCGGCATCGCCGGCTACACCCAGCTGCAGGGCAAGGAACTCTCGTACAACAACATCGCGGACTCCGATGCAGCGTGGGAGTGCGTCAAAGCCTTCGAAACCACCGCCTGCGTCATCATCAAGCACGCCAACCCGTGCGGCGTGGCGCTGGGTGTGTCGGCCGAAGAAGCCTACCGCAAGGCCTTCCAGACCGACCCGACTTCGGCCTTCGGCGGCATCATCGCCTTCAACGTTGAAGTGGACGAAGCTACCGCCAAGGCGGTCGCCGGCCAGTTCATGGAAGTGCTGATCGCACCGTCCTACACCGCTGGCGCGCTGGCCGTGCTGGCCGCAAAGCAGAACGTGCGCGTGCTGACCTGCGCGCTGGGTCCGGTTTCGCAGCTCGACTTCAAGCGCGTCGGCGGCGGCCTGCTGGTGCAGACCTACGACGACGCACGCATCACCGCGGCCGACCTGAAGGTGGTGACCAAGCGTGCGCCGACCGACAAGGAACTCGCCGACCTGCTGTTCGCCTGGCGCGTCGCGAAGTATGTGAAGTCGAACGCCATCGTCTACTGCCGCGACGGAATGACGGTCGGTGTCGGTGCAGGCCAGATGAGCCGCGTCGACTCGGCGCGCATCGCCAAGATCAAGGCCGAGAACGCCGGCCTCGCGATCCCGGGGTGCGCGGTCGCATCGGATGCCTTCTTCCCGTTCCGTGATGGCCTCGATGTGCTGGCGCAAGCCGGCGCGACGGCGGTGATCCAGCCGGGCGGCTCGGTGCGCGATGCGGAAGTGATCGCCGCGGCCGACGAACAGAACATTGCGATGGTGCTGACGGGCATCCGCCACTTCCGTCACTGATCAGGTTAGTCATGCTGCAAGCTATTTCGCGGGCCCTCGCGGGCCTGCTCTGCGCGTTAGCCGTCACCTCGGTCGCGCACGCCGAAGAACCCGTCGCCGAAGCGCCGTTCTACCAGCGATGGTGGAACACCGCCGTGGACGAGACGACCGATCTCGCGACCACCGGCGACTGGAACGTCTTCCTGCCGACGAAGATCTACCACCTGCCGATGGCCTACACGGCCGAGCAGCGCAATCGCTACAACGAAAGCCCGATGCCGGCCTTCGGCTTCGGCCGTGGCAAGTACACCGAGAACGGCAACTGGCACGGGCTGTACGCGATGGGTTTCCGCGACTCCAACGACAAGCCGTCGTGGATGGCCGGTTACCAGTACTCCTGGCTGTGGGACATACCTCGACTCGAAGGTGCCTACTATGGGCTGGGCGTCACCGCCTTCATCATGGGGCGTGAGGACTATGGCGACTACACGCCTTTCCCCGCCGCGCTGCCGACCTTCACGCTCGGCTTCAAGAAGGTCGCGCTTGAAACCGCCTTCGTGCCGGGCGGCAAAGGCAACGGCAACGTGTTCTTCATCTGGTTCAAGCTCAATCAAGCGGAAAGGCCCAGTCAGCCATGAAATTGCTCGTCATCGGTTCCGGCGGTCGCGAGCACGCGCTCGCGTGGAAGCTCGCGCAATCGACGCGGCTGCAGAAGGTTTACGTCGCGCCGGGTAACGCCGGCACCGCACGCGAGCCCGGCCTTGAGAACGTGCCAATCACCGCCATCGACGAACTGATCGACTTCGTGAAGAAAGAGCAGATCGGCCTGACTGTGGTCGGCCCGGAAGCGCCGCTCGCCGCAGGCGTCGTCGATGCCTTCCGCGCCGCCGGCCTGCCAATCTTCGGTCCAACCAAGGCCGCCGCGCAGCTCGAGGCCTCGAAGGACTTCGCCAAGCAGTTCCTCGTTCGCCACAAGATTCCGACCGCGAAATACCGCACCTTCTCCGACGCCGCGCAGGCTCACGCCTACATCGACGCCGAGGGCGCACCGATCGTGATCAAGGCCGACGGCCTCGCGGCCGGCAAGGGCGTTGTCGTCGCGATGAGCATCGACGAAGCGCACGCCGCGATCGACATGATGCTGGTCGGCAACAAGATGGGCGATGCTGGTGCGCGCGTCGTGATCGAAGAATTCATGCAGGGCGAGGAAGCCAGCTTCATCGTCATGGCCGACGGCAAGCATGCGCTGGCACTCGCCACCTCGCAGGATCACAAGCGCCTGAAGGATGGCGACGAAGGCCCCAACACCGGTGGCATGGGTGCCTACTCCCCCGCCCCGGTCGTCACGCCCGAAGTGCATGCCCGTGTGATGCGCGAAGTGATCAACCCGACGCTGGCCGGCATGGCCGCCGACGGCCTGCCCTACACCGGCTTCCTGTACGCAGGCCTGATGATCGATGGCGAGGGCAAGCCGCGCGTGGTGGAGTTCAACTGCCGCATGGGCGACCCGGAGACGCAGCCGATCATGGCGCGCCTGAAGACCGATCTGGTCGACCTGGTCGAAGCTGCGCTTGCCGGCAAGCTCAACGAGGCCGAAACCGAGTGGGACCGCCGCGTCGCGCTGGGCGTGGTGCTGGCCGCAGGCGGCTACCCGGACGACCCGAAGAAGGGTGACGTCATCAGCGGGCTCGACTACAAGACCGAGGATGTGCACGTCTTCCATGCCGGCACCACCGACCGCGATGGCCAGGTCGTCACCGCCGGAGGCCGCGTGCTGTGCGTCACCGCGCTGGGCGACTCGGTGCGCGAAGCGCAGAACCGCGCCTACGAGGCGATCAGCCAGATCAGCTTTGATGGCATGCAATTCCGCCGCGACATTGGCCACCGCGCCGTGGCTCGAAAAAGCTGACCGCTCTTCGGGTAAGCTGACGCTTTGCAAGGGCCGGGTGACCGGCCCTTGCCTTATGGAAACCCGGTATCCACTAGTTGAGTGCGCAGATGAACGCAGACCCGATCCAGACCAAGGCCTATTTCGTCGACCTGCAGGCGCGCATTGTTGCAGCGCTCGAAGCGCTCGATGGCAGCACGTTCCGCACCGATAGCTGGGATCGCCCCGCCGGTGGCGGCGGTTTGACGCGGCTGATCGAGGAAGGCCAGCTGTTCGAGCGCGGCGGCTGCAATTTTTCGCATGTGATGGGTGGCGGCATGCCGGCCTCGGCCACCGCGCACAGGCCAGAACTGGCCGGTGCGCCCTTCGAGGCGATGGGCGTTTCGCTGGTGCTGCACCCGCGCAACCCGTATGTACCGACGGTGCACATGAACGTGCGCTGCTTCATCGCTACGCCGGAAGGCCGGGACCCGATCTGGTGGTTTGGCGGCGGCATGGATCTGACGCCCTACTACGGCTTCGAGGAAGATGCGACGCACTTCCACCGCGCCTGCCGTGATGCGCTTGCCCCGTTTGGCGCCGACTTCCATCCGCGCTTCAAGGACTGGTGCGACCGCTACTTCTTCCTGAAGCACCGCAATGAGCCGCGCGGCGTGGGCGGCATCTTCTTCGACGATCTCGGCGCAAATGGTGAGATCGACTTCGACAGCGCGTTCGCATTGACGCGCTCGGTGGGCGACGCCTTCCTCGGCGCCTACACGCCGATCGTCGAGCGCCGTCGCGATTTGCCGTTTGGCGAGCGGGAACGGGATTTCCAGGCCTATCGCCGCGGCCGCTATGTCGAATTCAACCTGGTATTCGATCGCGGCACGCTGTTCGGCCTGCAATCCGGCGGCCGTATAGAGTCGATCCTGATGTCGATGCCGCCAATCGTGAAGTGGCGCTACGACTGGCATCCGGAGCCGGGTTCGCCCGAAGCACGGCTGTGCGACAGCTTCCTGACCGGCCGCGACTGGCTCGCACAGTCCTGAGTCGCAAACGGGGGCGTCATGCCCCCGTTTCGATTGGCGCGGTTCAGCGATCGGTCGTCTTGCGTCCGACGATGACCGCGGTCATCTCGTCCTTGTGTGCATAGGTGATGTGACCGTCGCGAATTTCGCCGGTCACGACCATGTCGGCGGTGATCGCCTCATGGTCGGTATGCGAGTACGGCTTCTGGTAAGTCGTCACGACACCGAACACCTGCGCCTGCAAATTCTCCAGCGCATTGCGCACTGCCGTACCCTGCGTAGAGTTAGCCTGCTTGATCGCCGCCGCCAGAAGCAGCATCGAGTCATAGCCCTGCGCAGCTGACACCGCGGACGGGATGCGATCCAACCCCGACTGCTTGCGATACGCGATGAGGAACTCCTGGCGACGCGAGGTGATCGGTTCGGCAATGAAGGTCTGCGTCATCCGCGCACCATCACCCGCCTTGCCAGCGTTCTGGATGAAGTTATCGAGTGACAGCGTCCAGCTGCCCAGCAGCGGCACCTTCCAGCCTTCCTTCGCGCGCGCTTTCGCAATCGCCGCGAGCTCCGGGCCGATCCCCCACACCAGCAGCGCCTGCGCGCCGGCAGCGCGCGACTGCGCGATCAGCTTTTGCATGTCGGTCTGGCCAACATCGAAGCCGCCTTCGAAGACCGGCTTCAGGCCGCGTGCATCCATCGCACGCTTGAGGTTCTCCACGCCCTGACGCCCGTAGGGCGTGTTGTCACCGAGCAGCGCGAACTTGGAATACTTGTAGCGCTCGACCACCTCGTTGATGAGCCGGGTGGTCTGGATCGAATCGCTCGCCGCGAGGCGGAACACATAGCTGTCCGGCACTTGCGGCGGCGAAAACTGCTGCGTGATCGGCGCGCCCGCTGCCATGTTCACGATCACCGGAATCTTCGCCTGCTGGAAGTGCTTCAAGGCGACCAGCCCGACGCCGGTATTGGCGATGCCGACCATCGCCTCGACTTTCTCGCGCTCGACCAGCTCGCGGGCAGCGGCCTCGCCCTTCTCCGGGTTGGCCTCATCGTCGCGCTCGACAAGCTGGATCTGGCGCCCGAGCAGACCGCCCTTCCAGTTGATCTCTGCAACCGCCATCCGCACCGCATGCAGCATCGAAGTGCCCATCGGCGCCGAGCCGCCGGAATACGGGCCAATCACGCCGATCTTGATCGGCTTGGCCGAGTCATCGGCGCCATGCGCGGCGCCGAGCGCCAGCGCCATCAATAAGCCAACGGACCAATATCGGAGTCTGCGCACGCTCATCCCCTTCATGCAAAAGGCATGATTTTCGTGATTTCCTTCGCATAAGGACAGCATTTAAGGCACAGGCATTCCCCTACGCAAAACTACGGATGCGAAGGTGCAATGCGTGCAAAACAAGTGGCTTGACGCAACTTCTTTTGCAGCGCACTATCCCGCCCATGACTCATTGCCCGATCGCAATCCGACGCCGAAACCGCGCCCGCCGCACTTCACGCGGCATGTCGTCGTTCGCGCGCCGGACACCCGGCAGGTCATAGCCCAGCCCCAACAGGCTGGCAGCCCGACAAGGCCGCGGACATTCCGCGGCCTTTTTCATTTCCGCTCACTGAAAGGAATCCTCAATGAACTCGCCCACGCCCTCTCATGCGCTGATGGATATCGCCGCTCGCCCCGCTGCCGTAATGGTGCGCGGCAGCAGCTCCTGGCTGGAGGATGCGGATGGGCGACGCTATCTGGACTTCGTGCAGGGTTGGGCGGTGAACTGCTTGGGGCACGCCCACCCGGCGATCACACAGGCGCTCTCCGAGCAGGCCGCGCGTCTGATCAATCCGAGCCCGGCCTTCTTCAACGAAGTGTCGCTGCGCTTCGCGAACCGGCTCGCCGCCGCCGCCGGCCTGGACGAAGTGTTCCTGTGCAACACCGGCGCGGAGGCCAATGAGGGGGCGATCAAGCTGGCGCGCAAATGGGGGCGCCTGCATCGCCATGGCGCGCACGAGATCATTACCTTCAAGGATGGTTTCCACGGCCGCACGATCGCGGCGATGTCCGCCTCCGGCAAGCCGGGCTGGGACACGATCTTCGCGCCCCAGGTACCAGGCTTTCCGAAGGCGACGCTGAACGACCTTGCGTCGGTCGAAGCTTTGATCGGCCCGCAGACGGTGGCGGTGATGCTCGAACCTATCCAAGGTGAAGCCGGCGTTCAACCCGCAACGATTGAGTTCCTGCGCGCCCTGCGCGCGCTGTGCGATGCGCGCGGCCTGCTGTTGATCCTCGACGAGGTACAGACCGGGGTCGGCCGTACCGGCACGCTGTTCCGCTATCAGGCGGCCGGCATCACGCCGGATATCCTGACGCTCGCCAAGGGCATCGGCGGCGGCGTGCCGCTTGCGGCGTTGCTGGCGCGCCAATCGGCCAGTTGCTTCAGCCACGGCGACCAGGGCGGCACCTATTGTGGCAACCCGCTGATGGCTGCCGTCGGCGATGCGGTGCTCGGCATCGTCAATACGCCCGAGTTTCTGGCTGGCGTACGCGAACGGTCGGCCCAACTGATCCATGGACTCAACGCGCTGGTCGCGCGTTTTGGGCTGGTCGGTGTGCGTGGTGCGGGCCTGCTGCTCGCACTTGAACTCGGTGAGCGCTACGACGCGGCCGACCTGGTGTTGCGCGCGCGTGACGCGGGGCTCCTGCTGAACGCACCGAGGGCTCATTGTCTGCGGCTGATGCCGGCGCTCAACGTCAGCGCAGAAGAAGTCGAGCAAATGCTGGGCATCCTCGCGACGCTGTTGCAGGCCTGATTAAGGGCGGATGGCGTTGCGGCGGCCGGCTCACGGCGCCGCAACGCATTGCGCGTTAGCCGCTAAGCTCGGCCGCGCTGCGGAAGTGCTTGAGTGCGAGCTCGTTGCGATCGAGCTGCTCTGCCAATCGCGCAAGTTCGAGATGCGCTGCGCGCGACGGCGCCACCGACAGCGAAGCCTCGAGGTAACTCTGCGCCTTGCCCCACAGCTGCTGTTGCAGGCACAGGCGGCCCAGCGTCAGCAACAGGCGCTCATCGCGCGGCTGCGCACGCAGCCAGCGTTCCGCCTGCCCGATCCGCTCGATCAGCGTGCCGCCCTCGATGCGACCGTAGAGCTCCGCCAGCGCCGAATCCCAGTTGTCGTCGAGTGCATCACCGATCGCTTCTGCCGCCAACGCGCCCTGGCCAGCCGCATTAAGCAGCAGCGCCGCGTCCCGCACCAGCCCGCGATCGCTGCGCTCAGGTTTCGGGATTTGTCGCCAGTAGCGCACCATTCCCTCGGGGTTGCCCTCGAGCTCGCGCAGGCTTTCGAGATGCGCACGCCGAATCAGCGGCGCCGCCTGTTCGGCGGTAAACGCACGATGGCTGGCGAGCTGGCGCGCCAGGCGCAATACATCACCCCACATGCCACGCGCCGCCGCCGTCTGCACCGACAGACGCAAGGCGGCGATATGGCGATGCCCGCCTTCGCGCAAGGCTTCCAGACGCTCAGCTGCAACGTCGAAGCGGCGATCTGCCACCGCGAACTCTGCCTCGGTCATCAATCGAGCGACGCGCACTTCGCGATCGTGCTCCACTGCACGGCGCAGCCATTCTTCGCAGCGCACCTGTTCGCGCATCGCGTGGCTGGCGCGCGCCGCGATCAGCGCGGCGAGGCCCGGCGATTCGTTTGCGCGATAGGCCGCATCGGCCTGTGCGTGGGCGCGGCCGTAACGGCCCTCGACCAGAAAGCGTTGTGCGTCGCGCAGCGCCTGAATCGAGCGCTGCTTGCGCTGCTGTGCGCGGAACGCGGCCACCGCACCCGGTAGGGCCAGCGCCCGTGCGACCAGCCGCGTGGCGGCATACAGCAGCGCGAACAGACCGATCGAAAGTATCGCCAGCAGATTCAGCGAAATGTGAAGTCGCCACGGCGGCCACACGAACAGCGCGTAGGCGTCGTTGTAGCGGGCGACGATCGCAAGGCCGGCGGCCAAGGCGAAGATGCTCAGAAGCCAAAACAGGGCGCGCATCATCTCCGGCCCTCAGCGCGCACCGGCGACGCGTGCGCTGTGCAGCGAGCCAAGCGTTTCATTCAGATTGGGCAATTCGACCGAAAGGCGTGCGCCCTGCGCCTTGCGCAGATCGGCCAGCCGCATTGCGACCTCGCGATCCTCGACGTCGAAGTAACGCTCCATCCAGGCCGCGGCCTGCTTGGTGTCCTCACGGAACACGCGGCCATCGCGTTGCAGCAGCGCGAGGCGGGCAGACAATAGCCGCAGGCGCAAATTCTCACGCAGGAACACGGTCTGCGACGGCGACAGCAGCGCTGGGTCGGGGCGATCAAGCCGTTCGATGCGGATCAGACCGCGCAACTCGCTCCAGAAATCGCCGACGAGGCGCGCATACCAGGCCGGCGGCTCGACGATCTCAGGCGCAGACTGCTCGACCGGCTTCGCCCCCTTCACCGGGCGCGGTTTGACGACCTTCTCCTGCTTCGGCGGCGAGTGCTCAAACGCGAGCGGCAGCGTGTCGACGCGGTCGATCAGGTTTTCAAGCGCCAAGCCCATCGCGGAAATGTCCGCCAACGGCAGAGCCTTCAAACGCTCGATGTCGCGAGCGATCGATTTGCGGAGCGGTAGCAGTTGCGGCCGCTCAAACCCGGCCAGCCGCGCCTCGGCGCTTTGCAGCGCGATCAAAGCGGCCTGCACATTGCCCGCCAGTTGCAACTGCTGCTGCGCGATGTTGAGTGCCTGTTCCACTTCGGCCAGCACCCACTCGTCGCGGGAACGCGACAAATCCTGGTAGAGCGCTTCGAGCGCGGCCTGCTGTCCCTGAGATTCGGCCATGCGGGCTTCCTGCACCGCAAGGCGGTTGCCCATCGCCTGGATCGAGTCCTGAATCTCCTTCGCGCGCCCCTTCACTTCGCGGGTCGCGGCATCCGATTCGCCGAGGCGTTGAGCGACCTGCTGCTTGAGCACTTCGAGCTGCGCGCGGGTTTCAATCCATTGCCAGGCAAGCAAGGCAAGCACCACGGCCCCCGCGATCACCAGCGGATGACCAAGGCTGCGCCAGCCACGGCGCCCTGAAGGCGCTGCTGGCGCGACAGGCGGCGGAACGGGAGTGGGGTTTTCGCTAGGGGTATCCATGGGGTTCATGATAACCCGACGTCGCGCGCTCAGCCTGCGGCGAAATGGGCGCAAAGTCCCGCCAGCAGGCCCTTGTCGGCCGAGTCGGTGAGCACGACATGAGTAAATCCGGCGGCGCGCGCGGCCTCTGCAACCCGTTCATGCGGCGCAAACACCGGCACAGCCAGCACCGGCGCGGCGTCCGTTGTCAGCGCTGCAGCAAGGTGACGCACCGCTTCGCTGCTGGTCAACGTGATTGCATCCAGCGCCCCCGCGGATGCAGCGGACGCCAGCGTTTGAACATCGACATCTGGCGCCAGACGCCGGTAGCAGGTGAAACAGCTGACCTGCGCGCCACGCGCCATCAGCACATCGCCGAACAGCTCGCGGCCACCGTCGCCGCGCAAGATCAACACACGCTTGCCCGTAACCGCGTCCGGCGCGAATTCAGGCAACGCCAGCACGCCCTCACTATCGAAGCGCTCGGCGGGCACCAGCACCTCGGTGAAACCTGCGTCGCGCAAAGCCGTGGCGCTGCCCGGCCCGACCGTTACCGCCTGTGGCCCTGGTGGCCAGGCGCGGTGTGCGCGAATGCCGGCCAAGCCGTGGCTCACCGCATTGGCACTGACGAAGAAGGCAAAGTCGAACTCGTCGAGCGAGGACGCCAGCGCTGCGAAGGCCTCGCTGTCGTCGACCGGTGCGATATCCAGCAGCGGCAGGCGCCACGTGCGGCCACCCTGGGCCTCGATCGCGGCGCACAGCGCATCGGCTTGCGCCGCTGGCCGCGTCACCAGGATCGTGCGGCCGGCAAGCGCGACAGCCATTCGCGTGCGAGCGATCAGTGGGTCGACAACTGCGCCAGGATCTCGGCCGCACCTTGCGCGCGCAGCGCATCGGCGACCTGCAGGCCGATCGTCTCGGCGTCGGCAGGGGCGCCGCGCAACTCCGCTCGCACGAAGCGGCTACCGTCCGGCAGCGCGACGAAACCGCGCAGGAACAGCTCGCCGTCTGTGATCTGCGCGTACGCACCGATCGGTACTTCACAGCCACCGCCAAGCGCCTTCGTCACAGCCCGTTCAGCCAGCACGCAGGCAGTGGCCGAGCCATCGACCAGCGGCGCCAGCCAGGCACGCACATCGGCACGCGCGGCAGTCGCCTCGATCGCCAGCGCGCCCTGGCCCGCGGCAGGCAACGACACTTCCGCGGGCAGCGTGCCGCGGATGCGCTCGCCCAGCCCGAGGCGCTTGAGCCCGGCGGCCGCCAGCACGATGGCGTCGTACTGACCTTCATCGAGCTTGCGCAGACGGGTGTCGAGATTGCCGCGCAAGGGCGTCACGCCCAAGTACGGGTATTGCGCATGGATCTGCGCTTCACGCCGCAGGCTCGATGTGCCGACCACCGCACCAGGCGGCAGATCGTCGAGCGAGGCGTACTTGTTCGACACGAAGGCGTCGAGCGGAATCTCGCGCTCCAGAATGGCGGCAATACAGAACGGATCGGTCAGCTCGGCCGGCACGTCCTTCATCGAGTGCACCGCGATGTCGGCGCGGCCATCCAGCAAAGCGGTTTCGAGTTCCTTCACGAACAGCCCCTTGCCGCCGACCTTGGACAGCGCGCGATCGAGAATCTGGTCGCCGCGAGTGGTCATGCCCAGCAATTCCACCCGCGTCTGCGGGTACAGGCTTTCGAGCAGGGCTTTGACATGCTCGGCCTGCCACAGGGCGAGGCGGCTTTCACGGGTGGCGATGACGATGCGTTCAGGTGCGGGGCTGGTCACGATGACAAGGGCCTTGCGGCGGGATTCGATAAGGATTGCGATGGTACCACCGCACAATTTTTGATCGGCAAACGCGTACAAAGGCCTGATAAGCTTCAAAATATTGCGGTGCAATGTCAAAATTGCGACGTTTACGCACGGCCCTTGCCCCCGAACCGTACAAAGGCCGCCCGGGGATCCCCCCCAATCCCATAGCAAAACCGACAATGAGCGATCAGGCTAAGCAGGAAGCAGCGAAGGACCTCCCCCTCAAAGAAGATATCCGTCTTCTTGGCAGGATTCTCGGTGACACCGTTCGCGCCCAAGAGGGCGACGCGGCATTCGATTTGATCGAGCGGGTCCGCCAGACCTCGATCCGCTTCCGCCGCGACGACGACATCGCCGCCCGCCGCGAACTCGAAGCGATGCTCGATTCGCTGTCGCGCGACCAGACGATCCACGTCGTGCGCGCCTTCAGCTATTTCTCGCACCTGTCGAACATTGCGGAGGACCAGCACCACATCCGCCGCTCGCGCATGCACGCGATCGCCGGCTCGGCGCCGCGCGAAGGCACGATGGCGCGCGCCATCGAAGCCGCCTTCGAAGCCGGCGTAAGCAACGAACAGATTGCCGATTTCTTCGAAGAGGCCTTCGTCGGCCCGGTGCTGACCGCGCACCCGACTGAGGTATCGCGCAAGTCGATCCTCAATTGCCAGCTCAAGATCGCCCAGTTCCTCGATGCGCGCGACCGCATCCAAATGACGCCCGAGGAAATCGAAGAGAACGACGCTGCGCTGCGCCGCGCCGTGTTGACGATGTGGCAGACGCGCATGCTGCGCCCGACCAAACTGTCGGTGCTGGATGAAGTCGACAACGGCCTCTCGTACTACAGCTACACCTTCCTGCGCGAGCTGCCGAAGCTCTACGTCGCGCTCGAAAACCTGCTCGCCAAGCATGGCGACACTTGGAAGACGATGGAGCTGCCCGCGTTCCTGCGCATGGGCAGCTGGATTGGCGGCGACCGCGATGGCAACCCCTTCGTCACCGCCGACGTGCTGCGCGAAGCGATGCGCATGCAATCGACCGTGGCGCTCGAGTTCTACCTGCACGAGCTGCACATCCTCGGCAGTGAGCTCTCGCTCGCACAACTGCTGGTCAGCGCATCCGATCAGCTGATCGAACTCGCAGACCGCTCGCCGGACAAGTCGCCCCACCGCAGCGACGAGCCCTATCGCCGCGCGCTGGCCGGCATCTACGCACGCATGTCGGCTACCGCAGAGAACCTGCTGGGTCACCGCGTCGGCCGCCCGCCGGTCGGCCAGGCCGAGCCCTACGCGAGTGCCGAAGACCTCGCCGCCGATCTCGAAACCGTACATCGCTCGCTGCTCGCGAACGGCTCCGGCACGCTTGCGCAAGGTCGCCTGCGCCGCATCCGTCGGGCCGTAAAGGTCTTCGGCTTCCACCTGGCCGCGATCGACCTGCGCCAGAACTCCGATGTGCATGAGCGCACCGTCGCCGAACTGCTTGCCGCCGTGCGCCCGGGTTTCGACTACCGCGCGCTCGACGAAGAAGGCCGCATCGCCGCGCTGCTTGAAGAGCTCGCGACGCCGCGCCCGCTCGCTTCGCCCTTCGTGCAGTACTCCGACGAAACGGTCGGCGAACTCGAAATCTTCCGCGCGGCCGCGGAAGCGCATCGCCTGTATGGCCGCGACTGCATCCACAACGTCATCATCTCGAAGACCGATGGCGTGTCGGATATGCTCGAACTCGCGCTGCTGCTGAAGGAAGTCGGCCTGTTGCGTCCGCATGAGCGTGCAATCGACGTCAACATCGTGCCGCTATTCGAGACCATCGGTGACCTGCAGGCCGCCAGCGCGACGATGGATCGCCTGTTCTCGATTCCGGCATACCGCGAACTGCTCGCCACCCGCGGCGACATGCACGAGGTGATGCTCGGTTATTCGGACTCCAATAAGGACGGCGGTTTCATGACCTCCGGCTGGGAGCTCTACAAGGCCGAGATCCAGCTGATCGAAGTGTTCAAGCGCCACGGCGTGAAGATGCGGCTGTTCCACGGCCGCGGCGGTTCGGTCGGCCGTGGCGGCGGCCCCAGCTACCAGGCGATCCTCGCTCAGCCGGGCGGTGCAGTACAGGGCAAGATCCGCCTCACCGAACAGGGCGAAGTGATCTCGTCCAAGTACGCCAATCCGGAAGTCGGCCAGCGCAACCTCGAAGTGCTCGCCGCAGCGACCTTCGAAGCCACGCTGCTCGCGCACCCGGAAGCCGCGCCGCGCGCGGAGTACCTTGAGGTGATGGACCGCCTTTCGGAACACGCATTCAAGGCTTACCGTGGCCTGGTCTATGAGACCGAAGGCTTCGAGAAGTACTTCTGGGAGTCGACCGTCATTTCGGAAATCGCGAACCTGAACATCGGCTCGCGTCCGGCTTCGCGCAAGAAAACCACGTCGATCGAAGATCTGCGCGCGATTCCGTGGGTGTTCTCGTGGGCGCAATGCCGCCTGATGTTGCCGGGTTGGTACGGCTTCGGCTCCGCGGTGCACGCCTTCCTCGCGGAACGCCCGGATGGCATGCAGGTGCTGCAGTCGATGCACAAGGAATGGTCGTTCTTCGCGACGATGCTGTCGAACATGGACATGGTGCTGGCCAAGAGCGACATCGCGATCGCCTCGCGCTACGCAGGGCTGGTGCGCGACGAAGCGTTGCGCAACGCGATCTTCCCGCGCATCCGCGCCGAGCATCAGGCCACGATCGATTCGCTGCTCGCGATCACCGGCCAGCAGGAACTGCTGGATGGCAATCCGCTGCTCAAGCGCTCGATCCGCAACCGCTTCCCCTACCTCGACCCGCTCAACCATGTGCAAGTCGAACTGCTGCATCGCTATCGCGACGGCAACGAGGAAGAACGCATCAAGCGCGGCATCCACCTGTCGATCAACGGCATCGCGGCCGGCCTGCGCAACTCGGGCTAAGTTTGGAGAAGGGGGCAAACGCCCCCTCGCCCGACTCTCAGACGGCGCCCTTGCGGCGCCGTTTCTCTTCGTACAACACGGTGTCGGCGCGCGCGAGCAGATCCTCCAGCGATACCGGCACACCAGGTGGCGAAACGACGTAGCCGAGACTGCAGGCGAGCGGAAACGGCAGATCCTGACTCGCCCGCTCGAACAGGCGGTAGATCCGCTCACGCATCGCGCTGAGCGCCTCAGGGTCGGCATTTGCCGTCAGCACGACGAACTCATCACCGCCGATACGGCCGATCAGGTCTGCCGAGCGGAAACCGCGGCGCAGCACCTCGCCGGCCTGGCGGATGGCGACATCACCGGCCGCATGCCCGTGGCGATCGTTGATCGGCTTGAGCCCGTCGAGGTCAGCAAAGATCACCGCTGTCGCAAGCCCATCGGCACTCAGCATGTCGGCACGCAGGCGCGCCTCAGCGAGAAAGCCGCGGCGGTTCAGCAGGCCGGTCAGCTCATCGCGATGCGCGATGTCGGCCAGCTCGCGCTGCCCCTGCCGCGCCTGCGCCAGGTCGCTGCGCAAGGCATCGCGCGCAGCCGCAAGTTCCGACACCAGCAGCGACGCTTTCAAAGCAGACGACACCTCATCGCGAATCGTCTCCCATGGCCCGCCGGCCACCGGGTCGACACTGAACACGATGAAGCCGAAATGCTCGGCGCCGTGGAACACCGGGTAGACGATCAGCGAGGTGCTGTCGGCCGCCAGCGCCCAGGCATCGGCCGGCAACACATCATGCGTGCGGAAGCGCTCGCCGTTGAGAGAGGAGCGCTCGCGCCCGCCAATGAAGGCATACAGCAGACGTGCTTCGCCCGGCAGATCGAAGTCGTCCAGGCTCGCAATGCGCGCCTCACCGCTGTAGAGCGCGATACAGCAGGTATCGAGACTGAGATCCGCAAGCGCCTCGGACAGATGTTCGAGCAGCTTCTGCAGGTCGAACGTCGCGATGCGGGTCTTCAGCAGATCGCGGAACGCGAGTGCGCGTTCGCTGTGCAAGCGATGTCGAGCCTGCTGCGCAACGTCCTGCAGCCCCGCCAGCGCAATCTGCGCTTGCTGCAGCCAGCGCGCAACCAGCGCCCAGGTCTCCGGCGGCAGCCGTCGCGGCTCGATCAGCCAGCGCTGCGCTGCCACCAGCAGGGCTTGCAGCCCGTACACATGGCCTTCGGCCGCCAGCACATCACGCGCACCGGCCTGCACGGCGGCGAGCAAGGGCTGGAAATCCTGTTCGACCAGCGCATGCGCGAGGCCCTGCTCCACCAGCAGGCTCGCCGCGCGGTAGTTGGCCTCGTGCTCCGGCGCCACCGCCAGCTCTTCCAACATGCCAGCGAGCCGGACATCCAATTCCGCCTCAAAGGTCTCCGGGCGCACATGAAAACCGCCACACCCGCAGGACTGGCGCCGCACCAAGCGCGTCAGCACCCGGGTCAGCGGCGGCACAGCGGTGCCGTTGATCCGCTCGACCAGCCTCGCAACCGATGCGCGAGCCAGCGCGTAATGCGACTGATTGATCGTGGTCAGCCCGACACCGAGCCGCCCGGCGGCCAGAATGTCGTCGAAGCCGCCAAAGCGCAGTTGTTGCGGCACATGCAAGCCACTGTCGACCGCGCAAGCCATCGCGCCCAGCGACATATCATCGTTCGCCGCAACCACCGCATCCACCGCGACGCCGCGTTCCAGCAGCGAGCGCATCGCGGCCCGCCCACTGGCTTGCGTGAAGCTGCCCTGCAACAGCAGATCCGGATCTGCGGTGAGCCCCGCATCCGCACAAGCGTCGAGCCAGGCGGCAAGCCGCTCCTCGGCTTCAGCCTGACCGGTCGGGCCTGCAATCATGGCGATACGCCGGCAGCCGTGCTCGTCGATCAAGTGCGACATCAGCGCCCGGAAGCCGCCGTAGTTGTCGTTCACAACGCTGGGCACCACCTGCGACGCAAAGCCCAGGCACAGCGTTGGCACCTTGGGCAGCGTGGCGAGGAAGCTGTCGAGCTGCGTCGCGTTCAGGTGGTACTGCAAGGTCGTGCCGATCACCAGCAGACCGTCGAACGCCGTTGCGTCCGGCAGGCGGAACACCAGGTTGAACTGCCGGTCGAATTCGGCCGACGCCGCGGGCGGATGGCCGGGCAGGAAAACGGTGCGGGCGCCATGCAGGCGCGCCTCATCGATGATGCCGGCAACCAGGCGCAGCGCGACGGCGGTGTCGATATCGGCGGCAAGAATGCCCAGCGTCAGCGGACGCTGTCGGGGGGTGGGGGCGTATGCGTTCACGAGGCTATCAACGGCTGCGATCGGATGGGCTTGAAGTCACGCACGCTCATCGCCTGCAGCGCCCAACAAGGCCGCACGCACGGTCGGCCACTGGCGCCGGCTGACAGCGAGCTTCTCGTCGAGCCCGTTGATCTTCACCAGCCAGTGCTCGGCCACCTCGTCGCGCTCAAAGCCCGCCACGGCAGCGCGCGCGATCAGACAATTGCGGTGGATGCGCACGAAGCGCTCCGGAAACTCCTGCTCCAGCTGCACCAGTGATTCGTCCAGCAGGTATTCGCGCTCGGCGGTCCGCGCCGTGACGTACTTGAGTTCCGCCTTCAAGAACAACACATCGGTCACCGGAATCAACGCGATACGCCCGCGCTCGCTCACCGAGAAGTGGCGACGCGGCTCCGCAATCCGGTCAAGCGCTTCACGCGCCACAGGTAGGCTGGCACGCACTTTCGCAAGTGCGGCTTCAAGCCGCTGTGCTCGCACCGGTTTGAGCAGATAGTCGATCGCGTTCAGTTCGAAGGCGCTCACCGCATACTGGTCATACGCGGTAACGAACACGATGCGCGGCGGCGAGGCGAGGCGCGCCACATGCTGCGCGAGTTCGATACCGTCCATGCCCGGCATGCGGATATCCACGAGCAGCAGATCAACCTGCTGCGCGGCGAGAAATCGCAGGGCTTCGTGCCCGTTGGCGGCCATGCCGACAATGCGGGTCGGCTGCGTTGCGGCAACGTCGCCAAGCAGATCGCGCAAACGCTCGCGTGCCGGCGCCTCGTCGTCAACGATCAACACGTTGAGCACCGCCACCGCACCGGCCCCGTTCATGCCCGCCCCGCGCGACGCAAAGGCAGGCGGATACGTACCTGATAGCGTCCGTCCTTCACGCCACTGTCCATCTGCGCCTCGATATCGAAAAACAGCATCAATCGCTCCCGGATGTTGGCCTGCGCCATACGGTTACCTTGTTGTTGCCGAATCTCCGTCTGTACCGGATTGTCGACCTCGACGAACAGCTCACGCCCGCGCTGGGCGATGCGCACGCGAATCTCTCCCGGCTCGGCAGAGGGTTCGATGCCGTGATACACCGCGTTTTCGATCAAAGGCTGCAACATCAGCGGCGGCACTTTGGCGTCGAGCGGGCAATGCCGCAAATCCCAGCTCACTTTCAGCCGCTCGCCCAGTCGCAAGCGCTCAAGGTCGAGATAGCGATTCGCCAACTCGATTTCGTCGCTCACCGTCACGAGATCCCGGTTCTCGCGCATCAGGCTGCGGAACAGGTCCGCCAGCGACTCCAGCGCCTGCTCGGCCCGGCGCGGATCGGAGCGCATCACGCCCAGCACGCCATTGAGGCTGTTGAAGAAGAAATGCGGCCGGATGCGCGCATTGAGCGCCAGTACGCGGGCCTCCGACAAGGCTGGCGTGGCAAGCGCCGCCCGCCAGTGAAAGTAGGCCATCAGCAGCGCACAACTTCCCGCCGCCCACAGGCACCAGCGCCACAGATCTGCACGTTCGACCAGCGCCGACAACAAGGGGAAGGTTGCCAGCACCGATACCACACCGATCGAAACCAGCAGCAGCGTCGCCTTGCGATAGGTCTGCAGCGCAATGAAGGGCGCAAGCATGTAGGCCAGCAGCAGGCCCAGCATCAACGGCAGCTCCAGCAGGCCTGCCATCGCCAGCGACTCGCGCATCAGCGCATCGCCCGGCGTGCCGCGCAGCGCCAAGGTAGCGAAGGCCATCAGGTTGATCCCCAGCAGCCCTCGCAGCATCACGCCGAGGTTGCGGAAATCGGGCGGCGCCACCGCGTTACCGCGTGTCGCCGGGCCGGACTGCAGGGGCTTTTGCCGTATACTTGCCATCGTGTCCCGCGGCGCGCCGCCGCACTTTTCCCCACCCTTGTCGCGCCGCTTCCCTGCGCCGCGCGGGTGTTCATGGATTCCCGCGATTATGACAGAGCGTTCACAACCGTCGCACGCCGAAACCGGCGACGCCAAGGCCTGGTCGGGCCGTTTCAACGAACCAGTATCGGATCTCGTCAAGCGATTCACGGCGTCGGTGTTCTTCGACTGCCGCATGGCCGAGCAGGACATCCGTGGCTCGCTGGCACACGCGAAGATGCTCGCAAAGCAGCAGATCATCGGCGCCCAAGATCTCGCCGACATCGAACGCGGCATGGCGCAGATCCTCGAAGAGATCGCCGCCGGTAAGTTCGAGTGGAGCCTCGACCTCGAAGACGTGCACCTGAACATCGAGCGCCGCCTGACCACGCTGGTCGGCGATGCCGGCAAGCGCCTGCACACCGGCCGCTCGCGCAACGACCAGGTCGCCACCGACATTCGCCTGTGGCTGCGCGACGCCGTCGACCAGGCCATCGAACTGCTCGGCAACTTCCAGCGCGCGCTGTGCGATCTGGCCGAACAGCACGCCGCCACGCCGATGCCGGGCTTCACGCACCTGCAGGTGGCGCAACCGGTGACCTTCGGCCACCACCTGATGGCCTATGTCGAGATGGCACGCCGCGACGCCGAACGCCTGGTCGACGCGCGCCGCCGCATCAACCGGCTGCCGCTCGGCGCCTCGGCACTGGCCGGCACGAGCTACCCGATCGACCGCGAATTCGTCGCGCGCGAACTGGGCTTCGAGGCGGTGTGCGAGAACTCGCTCGATGCCGTTTCCGACCGCGACTTCGCGATCGAATTCACCGCCGCCGCGGCGCTGGTGATGACCCACCTCTCGCGCCTGTCGGAAGAGTTGATCCTGTGGATGAGCCCGCGCGTTGGCTTCATCGACCTCGCAGACCGCTTCTGCACCGGCAGTTCTATCATGCCGCAGAAGAAGAACCCCGACGTACCGGAACTCGTGCGCGGCAAGACTGGCCGCGTGAACGGCCATCTCGTCGGCCTGCTGACCCTGATGAAAGGCCAGCCGCTGGCTTACAACAAGGACAACCAGGAAGACAAGGAGCCGCTGTTCGACACCGCCGACACGCTGATCGACAGCCTGCGCATCTTCACCGACATGGTCTCCGGCATCCGCGTGAGGCCGGACGCGATGCGCGACGCGCTGAAGCAGGGCTTCGCCACGGCGACCGAACTTGCGGACTACCTTGTCAAGCGCGGCCTGCCCTTCCGCGACGCGCATGAAGCGGTGGCCCGCGCGGTGCGCGAAGCCGAAACCCGCGGCTGCGACCTGCCCGACCTGCCGCTCGACGTACTGCGCAGCTTTTCCGAACTCGTGTCCGACGACGTCTATCAGGTGCTCACGGTGGAAGGTGCGCTTGCGGGGCGCAATCACATCGGCGGCACCGCGCCGGAACAGGTGCGTGCCGCGATCGCCCGCGCACGCGCGCGCTTGGGCTGATTACCATGGAAGCCTCGCTCGCCACGGCCGTCGAAGAAGCTGCCCGTGGCGCGCTCGGCGCGCGCTTCCGCATCGCACAGGCAGAGCCCGCGGCCGGCGGCTGCATCCATCAGAACTGGATCGCCGGCTACGAGGCTCAACGCGTCTTCGTGAAGACGAGCGCCGCAGTGAATCTGCCGGTGTTCGAAGCTGAAGCCGACGCACTCGCCGCACTCGCCGCAAGCAATACGATTCGCACACCCGCGGTGGTCGCGAGCGGTACAAACGGCAACCACGCCTTCCTGATCCTCGAATACCTGCCGCTGCGCCCGATGCAAGCGGCCGAGGCCGAGCGCTGCGCCGAGGCGCTCGCGCGCCTGCACGGCACCGTCGGCGAACATTACGGCTGGCACCGCGACAACTTCATCGGCCTGACACCGCAGCAGAATTCGCCCAAGCCCGACTGGCCCGCCTTCTTTGCTCGCCAGCGCCTTGCCCCACAGTTCGCCGAAGCGGCGCGGCGTGGCTACCGCGGTGATCTGCAGGCCCACGGCGAACGCATCATCGACAAGATCGGCGCCTTCTTTCTCGAGCGGCGCCCTGAGCCGGCGCTGCTCCATGGCGACCTCTGGAGCGGCAACATCGCGGTCATGCCCGACGGCGAGCCGGTCGTGTTCGACCCCGCGAGCTACTACGGCGACCGCGAGGCAGATTTCGCAATGAGCGAACTGTTCGGCGGCCTGCCGGATCGCTTCTACCTCGCCTACACCCGCGCAGCACCACTGGCCGAGGGCTACCCGCAGCGGCGCACGCTGTACAACCTCTATCACATGCTCAACCACCTCAATCTGTTCGGCGCGAGCTATCTGCGGCAAGCCGAACGCATGGCGCACGAGCTGTCGGAATACCTGCGGCGCTGACGGTCGAATCGTCGGCGCATTTGACATGCCGACCTTCAGCACAGCGAGGCCAGCACGATCGCGCCGCTAAGAGGCTGTTTTTGCTCGAGTTTTTTGACACCTCAACTCAAGCACGTTTCTTGCATCGGTGTTTGCAAACCATTGCATCCTGCTGTCAGGCCGTGACCAATTTGCACGAATTGGCGGTGAGTGCCTGACAGAATGCAACATGACCTCCAGGATCGAGACCATGTCGAACCACGAAAACATGCCCAGCGCTGACCATCCCGCCCAGTCACCCGACCGTGCAGAATCGGGCGTTTCTGAAGCACGGCGCCGGCTGCTCGTTCGCGGCGGCATGGCGACGGGGCCAATCATCCTGACGCTGACCAGCCGTCCCGTCCTTGGCGGCCTGAACCCAGGTGAATGCATCTCGCCGTCACAGACCCTGTCGGGTGCGCTGAGCCATCGCGGCACCAAGGTCGGCTCCTGCAACGGGCGCTCGCCCGGCTACTGGAAAAACTGCAGCGCGGGCAACTGGCCGATCCCTCAATCGACGCCGTTCCACTCAATCTTCGTCGTGGGTACGGTGGCCGGTAGCCGCCTGTTCAATCCTGACGGCTCGATGATGACTATGCTGCAGGTGCTCAATCTGCTTGGCTATGAGGATCCGTACAAGGTCGCGTTCCACTGCATCGGAGCGTATCTGAACATTCTTAAAGGTCTGATCGATCCGAAGGCGCTGACCGCCGAAGGCGTGATCGCGATTTGGCGCGAGTGGGCACTCAACGGCAAGTATGTGCCGTACGCGGGTGCCACGCCGTGGACCGGCACCGACATCGTCAACTACCTCAAGAACAACTACATCGCGCCGTAAGCGCAGGCGCGACATGCTGGACGCCAGTCCGCGTTGGGTCAGCCACCACTGGCCCGACGGCTCCGTTTTCTATGATCGCCAGACCGGCGCGACGCATGCACTTTCGCCGCTCGCCGCTGAAGTGCTCGCCTTGCCTGCGAGCGCGCGCTACGATGCGACCCAGGCCGCCGACGCGATTGCTTCCCTGCTGTCGTTGCCCTGCTCGCCAGAGCTCGCTGATAACGTGAGTCAGGCGCTCGACCAACTCCGCCGCATCGAACTGATTTGACCGCTACGCTCCGCGTTACAGACCTGAACGAAGCAGATCTGTCTGCGCGCTTGACCTGCGACGGTCTCTGGCTCACCAGCGGACCGCTTACGCTGCACATCCGCAGCCGCGAGCCGGTCGTGCGCCAAGCGCTGCAGACCCTGTACGCCGATCACACGCTAGCACAGAGCGACTTCGCGGACTTCCATGTTCAGGTCGGCCGCGTCGCCGGGCTCCGTGCCTGGGTGCGGCCACAAGTTCAGTTTCACCTCGACGGCCGCACACCATTCAAACCCCTGCCGCATGCGCAAAGTTTTGCGATGCTGGAATGGGGTATCAACTGGTGCATTGCAACCTACTGTCACCAGTTTCTGGTCATCCATGCCGCGGTTGTCGAGCGCAATGGGCTGGCGGCCATCCTTCCGGCACCGCCGGGGTCCGGAAAAAGTACGCTGACCGCAGCGTTGATCCAGCGCGGCTGGCGGCTGTGCTCCGACGAACTGACCTTGCTCGACCCGGCCGACGGGCGTGTCGTCGCGCTGGCCCGGCCGGTCAATCTTAAGAACAGCTCGATCGACATCATCCAGCAGTTCGAAGCGTCGGCGAGCTTCGGCCCAGAGTGCCCCGATACGCACAAGGGCCGTGTCGCGCACTTGCAACCGCCGCGCGACAGCGTCGCCCGGATGCATGAGCGAGCGACGCCGCGCTGGATCATCTTCCCGCGATGGGAGGCAGGCGCCGCGCTCGACATGAAACCGCTGCCACGTGCGGAGGGCTTCATCCAGCTCGCCGAGAACGCGTTCAACTACAGCATGCTCGGCGAGACCGGTTTCCGCACCCTGATCGACACCGTGGACCGAAGTGATTGCCTCTCAATGCGCTACAGCCGGCTCGACGACGCGATCGCGGCCTTCGATCGCCTTGCGGACGAGGCGCGCCAATGATCCGTGACGCGTTGCTGCCGCTGCTGCGCGCGCCGGAGTGTGCCGCGCGGCTCACGCTGCGCGAGTGGGATGACGTAATCCGCCAGGCGCGCAACGCGAACCTGAGCGCCCGCATTGCCGCCGACCTCGAAGGGCGCGGACTGCTCGACGCCGTGCCGCCCGGCCCGCGCCAGCACCTGGTTGCCGCTCGCGCGGTCGGCGCGCGGCAGCGCATTGCCTCGCTGGCCGAGATCGAACGCGTGCGGCGCGCGCTGGACGAATGCGGCATCCGCCTCGTGCTACTGAAGGGTGCAGCCTATCTCGCGGCGGATCTGCCGGCGTCGCGCGGCAGAGTGTTTGGCGACATCGACCTGCTGGTACCGAAAGACGCGCTGCCCAACACCGAATCGACGCTGCTGCGCCACGGCTGGATCAGCTCGCACCTGAACGCCTACGACCAGCGCTACTACCGGCAATGGATGCACGAGCTGCCGCCGCTGCGTCACATCAATCGCGGTAGCTCGCTGGATGTGCACCACAACATCCTGCCGCTGACAGCACGCCACCCACCCGATCCGACACTGTTGCTCGACCAGGCGATTCCAGCAGCCGCGACTCCCGGCGTATGGGTGCTGGCACCGGCGGACATGGTGCTGCACAGCGCCTGCCACCTTTTCCACGAGGGCGAACTGGATAACGGCCTGCGCGATCTGGTCGACCTGGATGGCCTGCTGCGGCATTTCGCGTGCGAAGCGGACTTCTGGCGGATGCTCGAATACCGGGCGGTCGCACTCAAGCTGCAGCGCCCGTTGCGCTACGCGCTACGCATGTGCTCGGTGATGCTCGCGACGCCGATTCCGGCCGAAACGTTGACCTTCGGCGGCGCATGGCCGAGCGATGCGCGCGAGCGCCTGCTCGAACAGCTCTACCTGCGCGGCCTGCGGCCCAACGACCCGACGGCGGGGGACGCCTGGACGCCGCTCGCACGCCAGCTGCTGTACCTGCGTGGTCACTGGCTGCGGATGCCGCCGCATCTTCTGACCGCCCATCTGGCGCGAAAGGCGTGGCGCAACTGGAGCGGCCATACCGACGACGACGAGACCCCGGCGCCCGACGCGATCAAACCCGAGCGACAACTCTAGGCACCAAACAAAACGGCGACCCTAAGGCCGCCGTTTTTTATTCATCGCTGCGATCAGGCGCTGACGATGCCGGCTTCCTGCAGCATCTGCTGCAGCTCGCCGGACTGGTACATCTCTTTCATGATGTCGCAGCCGCCGACGAATTCGCCCTTGATGTAGAGCTGCGGAATCGTCGGCCAGTTGGCGTATTCCTTGATGCCCTGGCGGATGTCGTCGTCGGTCAGCACATTGACCGACGCGTACTGCGTAACGCCGAGCAGCTTGAGGATCTGCGCCGCGGTCGCGGAGAAACCGCACTGCGGAAACTGCGGCGTGCCCTTCATGAAGAGCACCACCGGGTTCTCGGTGACCGTCTGGTGAATGATGTCTTGCGCGCTCATGTAAATTCCTTGGGCTGAGTCAGAATACCTGACTGATTCAATCAGGTATGTAGTCTAGAAAAAACCGCGCTGCGGGTCAAATCGAGCCGGTTACACCGGCCAACGACCGAAACTCACGCGGTCGTTGCCGCCCAGATCCTTCAGCGTCGCGCAGTCGATGAAGCCGGCCGCGGCCAGCAGCGTGCGCACCGCATCGCCCTGGTCATAGCCATGCTCGAACAGCAGCCAGCCGCCGGGCTTGAGGCAGCCCCTCGCCTCGGCGGCGATGGTGCGGATGTCGTTCAGCCCGTCCGGCCCGGAGGCCAAGGCGCCAGGCGGTTCGAAACGCACGTCGCCTTGCGCGAGGTGTGAATCTTCCTCTGCGACATAAGGCGGGTTTGAGGCGATCAGGTCGAAGACTTCGCCCTGAACCGGCGCGCACCACGCGCCTTCCAGCCAGCGCACCGATGTGCCCAGCCGTGCCGCATTGCTGCGCGCGACATCCAGCGCGGCAGCCGAGATATCAACCGCGCTGACATCGGCGTGCGGCGCTTCCAGTGCGATCGTGATGGCGATGGCGCCACTGCCGGTACCGAGGTCCAGCACGCGCGGCGAGCCTTCCGGCAAATGCAGCAGCGCCTGTTCGACAAGCAGCTCAGTATCCGGGCGTGGAATCAGCACGGCAGGCGAAACACTGAAAACGCGGCCGTAAAACTCGCGCTCGCCGAGCAGGTAGGCGACCGGCTCGCCGGCTTCACGCCGCGTGAGCCAGTCCACGAAACGCAGCGCCGCGGCTTCGCCCAGTTGGCGCTCCGGGAAGCCGACAATCGTGGCGGCACGCTCGCCGCTCGCCTCGCGCAGCAGCAAACGCGCTTCGGATACCGGCACCCGCCCGCGGGCCAGCGCCAACGCTTCGCCGAGGGTAGCTGGCAGACTCATCGACTGTGACGCCGTTGCGAGCACAGCTCGGCCGGGAGACTTTTGCGCGCTCGCGGCAGACAGGCCGGCATGCTTACACGACCTCGGTCAGTGCCGCGAGCTGTTCGGCCTGATGTTCGCGCGTTAAGGCGTCGACCAGTTCGTCCAACTCGCCTTCCACCACCATGTCCAGCTTGTGCAGCGTCAGGTTGATGCGGTGGTCGGTCACGCGGCCCTGCGGGTAGTTGTAGGTGCGGATGCGTTCGGAGCGGTCGCCGCTGCCGATCAGACTCTTGCGGTGCGCAGCCTGCTTGCTGGCCTGCTCACGCACCTGCGCATCCTTGATCCGCGCGGCCAGCACCGACATCGCCTGCGCCTTGTTGCGGTGCTGCGAGCGGTCGTCCTGACATTCGACGACGATGCCAGTCGGCAGATGGGTGATGCGTACCGCCGAGTCCGTCTTGTTGATGTGCTGACCGCCCGCGCCCGAAGCACGGAAGGTGTCGATGCGCAGATCGGCCGGGTTGATCTCGACATCCGCCACTTCATCGACTTCCGGCAGGATCGCGACGGTGCACGCAGAAGTATGGATACGGCCCTGCGTTTCGGTAACGGGCACGCGCTGCACACGGTGGCCGCCCGATTCGAACTTCAGCTTCGAGTAGGCCCCGTCACCGACGATGCGCGCGATCGCCTCCTTGTAACCGCCGAGGTCCGATTCGTTGGCCGACACCAGTTCGACACGCCAACCCTGGCGCTCGGCGTAGCGGGTGTACATCCGCAGCAGCACGCCGGCAAACAGCGCCGCCTCCTCACCCCCGGTGCCGGCACGCACTTCGAGGAACAGGTTGCGCGCGTCGTTCGGGTCCTTCGGCAGCAGCGCGAGTTGCAGATCAGCATCGAGACGAGCGATGGCGCCACGCGCCGCATCGATCTCCTCCTGCGCGAAGGCCTTCATGTCGGGGTCGCCCAGCAAGTCCTGCGCCGCACGCAGATCGCCTTCGGCGCGCAGGTAGTCGCGCCAAAGCGCCACCACCGGCGAAAGCTCGGCGTGCTCGCGGTTCAGGCGACGATAGCGATCGAGGTCGCTGGTGATGTCCTCGCTGCCCAGCATCTGGTCGAGTTCTTCCAGACGGTGCACGAGCTGTTCGAGTTTTTCCCGGATACTGGGTTTCATGGTGTCTCGGCAGGGCGGCGGCGCGCGCCGCGCACAGCGCTAGGAACGATCGAGATTGAACAGGCGGCGCACGAGTTCGGCCGCATCGCCGACCTGCTCGCCTTCCGCGCGATTGAGGAACTGCGTCGGCCCGTGCATCAGCTTGTTGGTGATACCTTGCGACAGCGCTTCAAGCACAGCATGCGGATCTTCGCCGCGCGCGAGCCGCGCCACAGCGCGCTCCAGCTCGGCTTGCCGCACCGCGTCGGCGCGGCTGCGCAGCGCACGGATCGCCGGCACGGCATCGCGTGCCTCGACCCAATGAAGGAAGTGGGAAACCTGGTCGGTGATGATCGCTTCGGCCTGCACCACCGCCTGCTGACGCGATTCGACGCCCGCCTCGACGACCTGAGCCAGGTCGTCGACGGTGTAGAGGAACACATCGTCGAGCTTCGCGATTTCGGCTTCGATATCGCGCGGCACCGCCAGATCAACCATCACCATCGGGCGGTGGCGACGCTGCTTGAGCGCACGTTCGACCATGCCCAGGCCGATGATAGGCAAGGGGCTGGCGGTGCAACTCACGACCACGTCGTAACGGCCGAGCACATCCGGCAAGGCATCGAGCGTCAGTGAATCGCCGCCGAAGCGTGCAGCCAGCGCCTCGGCGCGGGCCGGCGTGCGGTTGGCGATCGTCAGCTGGCGCGGCCGGCAACCGGCGAAGTGCGCCGCGCACAGCTCAACCATTTCGCCGGCGCCAACGAACAGCACGCGCTGCTCTTCGATCGTCGAGAAGATGCGCTCGGACAAGCGCACCGCCGCTGCGGCCATCGACACGATGTTGGCGCCGATCGCAGTGGTCGAACGGACTTCCTTTGCGACCGAGAACGTGCGCTGGAACAGCTTGTGCAGCAGCGTGCCGAGGGTGCCGGCCTCTTCCGCGAGGCGCGCGGCCTGCTTCATCTGGCCGAGGATCTGCGGCTCGCCCAGCACCATCGAATCGAGGCCGGATGCAACGCGGAACATGTGTCGCACGGCAGCGTCGTGCTGCAGCGTGAAGAGATGCGGCGAAATCTGCGACAGCGCAACGCGGTGGAAATCCGCCAGCCAGTCAGCGACCACCTCGGGCGTCTCGGTGGCGCAATACAACTCGGTGCGGTTGCAGGTCGACAGGATCGCGGCCTCGCGCACCGGGCGCTCGCGCACCAGGCGTGACAGCGCCTCCGACAGCCCGTCGGGCTGGAAGGCGACCTGTTCACGCAGGGTGACCGGCGCGGAATGGTGATTGAGGCCTAGCGCAAACAGTTGCATCGAATCGGGCTGGGTCTGAAACCGTGTCAATTACATCACTGGGGCCCGGCGGGGGAAAAGCTCGCCCAGCCGATTTGCTTGAGCTATTTCAAGCAAACGCCCGGGGCCTTGGACCAGGATCACGTAACGTTACAGTTTACCATCCGCCACCGCATCGCCGGCATCCGGCGTGCACCGCACTATCTGCCCCTGCAGCCATCATCGCCGGAGGCACGGGGGAGTCATGCGCATTCTGTTGATCGAGGACGACGAAATCGTCGCAGCCGGCATCGTCGAAGGTTTGCAGCGCAACGGGTTTGAGCTCGACCACCTCACGTCGGCCGAACACGCGATCCCTGCGCTGGCGGCGGTTGCCTACGACTTGGCGATCGTCGACCTGGGCCTGCCCGGCATGGACGGCATGACGCTGATCCGCGAGATGCGGCGGCGCGGCCATGCGCTGCCGGTGCTGATCCTGACCGCGCGGGACCGGCTCGAAGACCGCGTGGAAGGGCTGGAAGGCGGCGGCGACGACTACCTGAGCAAGCCCTTCATGCTGCCGGAACTGGTGGCGCGCGCGCGCGCGCTGATCCGCCGCAGCCGCGCATCGTCCAGTTCCGAACTGGCATTCGGCGCCCTGCAACTGGACCTCGGCCTGCGCACCGCCGCCTGCGCCGGCCGCCCGCTGGACCTGACCGGGCGTGAGTGGAATGTGCTGGAGCAGATGATGCTCGCCGCACCGCGCGTGGTCGCCAAGCAGAAACTCGCCGACAGCCTCAGCCGCTGGGATCGCGAGATCACCGACAACGCGGTGGAGCTCTATGTCTCGCGCCTGCGCGGCAAGCTGGCCGACAGCGGCGTTCTGATCCGCACGGTGCGCGGCATCGGCTACCGGCTTGAAGCGGAGGCCAGCGATGCATGAACGCCGCGCGCCGCTTGCGCTGCGCGGGCGCCTGCTGGCCGTACTGGCGCTGCCGCTGCTGGCCCTGATGGTAGTCGGCACCGTTGCCGACTACCGGCAGGCCTCACGCGTCGCCAACGAGGCCTACGACCACTCGCTCGCCAGCACCGCCGTCGCGCTTGCATCGCGGCTGGACGACGAAGACGGCGATGTCGACGTCGACCTGCCGAAGCAGGCGGAGGCCGTGTTGCGCGCCGACAGCGTGGACAAGGTCTACCTGCTGGTAACCGACCCGCAGGGCCGCATCCGCGCCGGCGACAAGGAGCTGCTGCCGTTCGTCGCCGGCGTGGAATCCCCGGTGCCGGCTTTCCGCACGCTGCACATCGGGGCTGACAAAGTCCGCGTCGCTGCGCTGTGGCATCGCACCGGCCGCACGGCGGCAACGGTCGTGGTTGCCGAGACGCTGCTCAAACGCCAACGCGCCGCGCGCCAGATCGTGGTCACGACGATTCTGGCCAACCTCGTGCAGACACTCGCCGCACTGGCAATCCTGTTCTTCGGCGTGCGTTACGCGCTGCGCCCGCTCGACGCGGTCAGCGAACAGGTCGCCAAGCGCTCGCCGGACAAGCTCGATCCGATTCCGGACGACGACGCGCCGCGCGAGATCCGCCCGCTGCTTGCCGCGATCAATCGCCTGATGCATTCGCTGAGCGAAGCCTGTCTCTTATAC
>CAMFLH010000011.1 GCA_945957295.1 uncultured Uliginosibacterium sp. | reverse complement strand
CAACTGAATGGCAATCAGCAGCAGTACCGCCTTGCTGTGGCGACCTACATGCTGCAACCGGGCGTGCCCTTCATCTACTACGGTGAAGAGATCGGCATGGCTAACAACAACAGCCTCAGCGGCGACTGGAAACTGCGCACGCCGATGAGCTGGACGGCCGACACCACGACTGCAGGCTTCACCACTGGCAAGCCTTTCCGCGCGGTGTCGAGCAACGTGGCGACCAACAACGTCGCCGCGCAGCTGGGCGATGCCAACTCACTGCTGAGCTTCTACAAAGCGCTGATCTCGATGCGCAAGGCGCACCCGGCGCTGGCGGGGGGCTCTTACGACAATGCGACCGCCAATGGCTGGACGATGAGCTTCACGCGCAGCACCGCAAACGAGACGGCGCTGGTTGCCATCAACTACGGCACCACGGCGTCGTCCGTGACGTTCAGCGGTCTGCCTGCCGGAGCGACGGTTTCGGCGGCCTGGCCTGTGAGCGGCGTTGGTGGTGTCGCCTCCGGCGGTAACTTCACGACTGCGGTACAGCCGCAGTCCTTCGTCGTCTATACGATCGCGAAGTAAGCGCGGCCGGACTCGTCTGGAAAGGCCCTGCGGCGTTGCGCTGCAGGGCCTTTTTCTTTGAGTCGCGCGCTGGCGACCTTGCGGCCTGCATCCCCACTGCGCCGCTACACCGTGCCGCTCGAGCCAAGAAATCGCCCGTGGTGCGCCGGGCGAGGCGTGGCCTTTGAATGCGAGGGGTGTTGTTTGCTTGCCTCCCCTTTGGTTGGTCGCAAGTCTTTGACCTGAAAGCAATAATTCCGCGTTACAATATGCGGTTTTTCCGGGCGGACGTCCGCCCGATGGCAGATCAAAGGAATTCCTCGTGCTGGTCGCAAACAACATCACCATGCAGTTCGGCGCCAAGCCGCTGTTCGAGAACGTCTCGATCAAGTTCGGCGACGGCAACCGTTACGGCCTGATCGGCGCCAACGGAGCCGGCAAGTCGACCTTCATGAAGATCCTCGCTGGCGTGCTGGAGCCCTCGGCCGGCAATGTGGCGCTCGACTCGGGCGAGCGCATGGCCTTCCTGCGCCAGGACCAGTTCGCGTACGAAGACCAGCGCGTGATCGACGTGGTGATGCAAGGCCACGCCGAAATGTGGGCCTGTATGAAGGAGAAGGACGCGATCTACGCGAACCCCGAGGCCACCGAAGAAGACTACATGCACGCCGCCGAGCTCGAGGCGCACTTCGCCGAGTACGACGGCTACACCGCCGAAGCGCGTGCCGGCGAGCTGCTGCTAGGCGTGGGCATCCCGACTTCGCAGCACACCGGCCCGATGAGCGAAGTCGCGCCGGGCTGGAAGCTGCGGGTGCTGCTGTGCCAGGCACTGTTCTCGAACCCGGACATCCTGCTGCTCGACGAGCCGACCAACAACCTCGACATCAACACCATCCGCTGGCTGGAGAACGTGATCAATCAACGCGAAAGCACGATGATCATCATCTCCCACGACCGCCACTTCCTGAACCAGGTCTGTACCCACATGGCCGATCTGGACTATGGCCGCATCCAGATCTACCCCGGCAACTGGGACGACTACATGGAAGCTGCCCAGCAGGCGCGTGAGCAGCAGGCCAAGGACAACGCCCGTGCGAAGGAAAAGGTCGCCGAGCTGCAAGAGTTCGTGCGTCGCTTCTCGGCCAACAAGTCGAAGGCCCGCCAGGCGACCAGCCGCGCGAAGCAGATCGAGAAGATCAAGATCGACGAGTTCAAGCCCTCGAGCCGCCAGTACCCGTGGATCCGTTTCGACTACGACGAGAAGGAAAAGCTGCACCGCCACGCGGTGGAGGTCGAGAAGCTGACCTTCGGCTACGAGCCGGGCAAGACGATCATCAAGGATCTGACGATCACCATCGACGCGGGCGACAAGGTTGCGATCATCGGCGAGAACGGTGTCGGCAAGACCACGCTGCTGAAGCTGCTGATGGGTCAGCTACAACCGCAGTTCGGCACCGTGAAGTGGGCCGAGAAGGCCAAGCTCGGCTACTACGCGCAGGATCACGCGGAAGACTTTGCCGGCGGCGAAAACCTTACGGACTGGATCTCGGGTTATGTGCGCGAGGGCGGCTACGAAGGCGACGACGCCGTCACGCTGATCCGCGGCACGCTCGGCCGTCTGCTCTTCAAGGGCGACGATGTGAAGAAGTCGGTCAAGGTGATCTCCGGTGGCGAGCAAGGCCGCATGCTGTTTGGCAAGCTGATGCTCCAGCGCAAGAACGTGCTGCTGCTCGATGAGCCGACCAACCACATGGACATGGAGTCCATTGAATCGCTGAACGCTGGCGTGATGGACTTCAATGGTACGGTGCTGTTCGTCTCACACGACCGCGAGTTCGTCGGTTCCGTTGCGACCCGCATCATCGAGATCAAGCAGGACGGCCAGATCGTCGACTACCGCGGCACCTACGACGAATACCTGCACAGTCAGGGCGTCGAATAAGCCGCGCTTGCTCCGCGCACACAAGGCCGGCCGCCGAGAGGCGCCGGCCTTGTTTCTTGTCGGCGCTCTTTTGAGAGCGTTGCGATACGCGGCTGCATGCATCGGTTCGGGTGCTCACAGACTGCGCAGGCGTTGACCTTGCTCCAAGCGGCCTATCGGCGACACGCGCAAAATCCTGCTCCCCCTGCAACGCCCTTCGCATCATGCACGCCCAACCCGTTTCATTCGTCCGCCCGCGGCATTCGGCGCAGAGCGGACTTCCCGCGATCATCGGCCACCGCGTAGAACTGCAGTTGCTTACCACGCTGCAGTGCAACCTCAAGTGCAGCTATTGCTCGATCAGCGAGGGCGATGTGCTCGGCTCGCAGGGCAAGGTCGAGTACGACATCGAGACGCTCCATCGCTTTGTTGAGACGCATCTTGCTGCCAAGGATGTGTACGTCACCTTCTACGGCGGTGAGCCGACACTCAACCGCGCCTTCATGGAAACGGTGATGTGGCGGTACCCGCATTTCCGCTTTCAGTTGCAGACCAATGGCACGTTGCTCGACGACTTGCCCGAATGGGTGCTGCGGCGTCTGGATAACATCCTCGTCTCGATCGACGGCGGCGAGCAGGTCACCGATGGCTACCGCGGGCGTGGCATCTACCGCCAGGTGATGCGCAACGTGGAGCGGGTGCATACGCGTGTTGGCGGCTCGCTGACGGCGCGCATGACCTGGTCGAGCGATGAGATCGATCTCGCGCAGATTGAAGGCCTGCTGGAACGCTTCGACTATCTGTACTTCCAGTTCGTCGCCGATCACGCCTATGCCGACTCGGCGATGACACGCCGCAAGGTGGTGCTCGATGAACTCGTCGCGCGCTTCTTCCGCGATACCGATGCCCTGCTGCCGGTGATCCCGCTGATGGGCATCGTGCGCAACAAGCTGTTCCCGCATCTCGTCGATGAACGCCACCACGGGCGTGCGCAATGCCGCGTCTCCTCGCACATCCTTAACGTGATGCCGGATGGCCGCATCTTCCCGTGCCCCGACCTGATGCACCTGCCCGACATGCAGATGGGCGACCTCGCGGACAATTGGCTTGTGCCCAGCCCACTGCAGCAGCATCCCGACATGCCTTGCGGCAGCTGCGAAGCGCAGGCCTGGTGCCGCGGCAACTGCATGAAGAACCTGTGGATGGGCTATGTGCGCAAGGACGACACGTGGCGCAGCGGCATCACCGACCCAGTGTGCGAACTGGTGCGCCACCTTGGCGACGCGATCGATCGCTATCCGCTCGCCGACTGGTACGCAGCGCTACCCGAAGCGCTGCAGCGCGAGATCGTTGACTGCCCGGTATACGACTACGTCGAGATCATGCCGTAGCGCGCGGCTGCCGTGCCCCGAGCGAGGTGCAACGCAAGTACGCTGCCTATCAGCGCGCCGACGGCGTGTGCCTGCCATGCGAGCGCGATGCCCGTTGGCAGGCCGCTGAGGTCTGTCGCCGCGCCGGCGGCGTCCCCCGCGAGCTTGACCAAGAACAGCGCCACGATCAGCACAACCGGTACGCGCAGGCCAACGTCGCGCCACAGCACGCCCCCCGCTGCAAAGCCCATCATCACCGCCAGCGCCGATGCGCCGCGGTAGGTGGTGAGTTGCGGCGCGGTGAGCAGTGTCAGCAGGCTCAGCACAGGCGGCGTAACGCAATACAGCAGCGTGGTGCGTCGGGTGCCGAGCGCGGTCTCGACGACGCTCGCCGCGATCAGCAGCGTCAGCAGATCGGTCAGCGCGTGGGTCGGGCCGAAGTGCAGCAGATGTCCGCTCCAGAGCTGCCAGCAGGCAAGCCCATCGAGCGGCCCACGCGTCAGTTCCAGTTGCGTGGCCCAGGCCGCGGGAAGTGAGATCGCCGCGACGCTCATCACGGCGACCGCGAAGCTGGCGCGCGGCCAGCGCAGGCTTGTATTCACGGCCGGCGACGCAGACCGATCAGGGTCACGAGGCCAAGCGCGAGCAGCACGCCGGCGAGGCCCACGCTGCCGCCGCCGCTGTAACCGGCGCGATTGACGACTTGCACGCTGCTGTCCGTCTTCATGCGCTCGCGGAAGCGTTCGAGTTCCGCTTTCAGGTTCGGCACCAGATCATTCACCGCGGCGTCGAAGCCGGCTGCGCGGGCCTCGCGCGACGCTTCGCTGTAGTTCACCAGCGTTGAACTGCCCTTGATGCGGCTGGTGCCCGGTGCGCGGAACAGCAGCTTCTTGCTCGCCACGTCGAACACCGCGGCGTCCACCATCGTCTGCACATCGTAGCGATCGCCCTGAATTACGTAGGCTCCCACGATGGTCCAGTACAGCATCGACAGCACGCCGTTATCGACGAACTGAACCTGGTCGTAGGAGACCAGCGCGACGACGTCGACATCGAACATCCGCGCCACCTGTTCAAGGTTGGCGAAACCGCCCTTCGCACGCAGGTAGGACGACGGGATCACTTCGATCTTGCCGACATAAGGCAGGCTCGCGAAGTTGCCTTTCACCTTCTCCAGCAGCAGCGTCTTCTGCTGTTCGGGAATCGCAGTGCCCCACTGCGCTGCCGGGGCGAAGGCAATGCCAACTTTCACCGGCGGCCGCAGGGTCGTCACGCCGGGTGCCATTTGCGGCGCCTGCTTGGCGTCCGGAAACAGATACTCGACGGCGCTGCCGGATTGGGTGTGTGTGTCCGTGTGATGCCACAGGCTTGCGCAGCCAGCGAGGACAAGAAGTGCGCAAGCGATGGCGCTGTTGCGAAGCAGTGCGGTGATGTTCATGACCCGTGTGTGGTGTTGATGATGGCGAGATGCTTGCGCCGCCGCGCGGTGCAGGCGAGCACGATGTTGCGGGTTGCATCGGGTGCGCGTTCGCGTAGCGGATTTCGATACCCAGCTCGTCGCGAAACGACCCAGTGCGTTGAAACTGCAACGCTGGCCAAGTTCGTGCGCCGCCCCAATCAATCGCCCGGCAAGCGGCGTCTGCGGCAAGCTTGAGGCTCGCGCGAAATCGATCTTGAGGATTACGAAAACGGGTTCTATCGTGCTTTGAGGCGACGCGCGTCGGAGACCAGAATCCGCGTGGGGGACTTGCCCATCCGGACGCGTGTGTGTGGGGAAAATGAATCACTGGAAAAGTGATCTGCATGAACAAAAATGCGGTCGGCATACTGGCCGGCCCGCGTTGCGGGTTTCGCGTCGACGCGCGCCTTAATCAGGTGATCGGGTCGTGCGGAATTGGCCGCCGCCGGATACCCCGGCGGGGTCTGGACCACAACAGGAGATGTCCAAGATGATCGTTCGCCGTTCCCTGGTCATGCGCATGACCGGTATCGCCGCATGTCTCGCGGCAGCCCTTCCCCAACTCGCCGTCGCAGGGGGCACCATCAGCGCCTTTGATGTGCCACAGGCGCCCGCAGACCACACTGATCGCCTGATCGTGAAATACCGGAACACGCTCAACATCAGCGCGCAATCCGCACCCGTTGCAACGCAGCGGGCACAGGTGTTCGCTGCCGCCGGTGCGCGCCTCGGCGTGACAATGCAGGCATTGCGGCAGACCGCGCTGGGGGCCGATGTTGTGAAGCTTGACCGCAAGCTCACGCCAGCGGAAGCGGCGCAGCTGATCGCCGAACTGAAGGCGCGCGATGCAAACATCGAGTATGCGGAACCCGATCGCATGATGCATGCGCTGTTGACGCCCAACGACACGCGTTACGGCGAGCAGTGGGATCTCTACGAGGCGACCGGCGGTATGCGCGTGCCGGGTGCGTGGGACCAGAGCACTGGCAGTGGTGTCGTGGTCGCGGTGATCGATACCGGCTATCGGCCACACGCCGATCTTGCCGCGAACGTCGTCGCCGGCTACGACTTCATCTCGGACACCGCGGTCTCCAACGACGGCGATGGCCGCGATGCCGATGCCAGCGACCCGGGCGATTGGACGAACGCCGGCGAATGCGGCAGCGGCTGGACGGCAACGAATTCGAGCTGGCATGGCACGCATGTGGGCGGCACGATCGCGGCGCTGACCAACAACAGCAGCGGCGTCGCCGGCATCGCCTACGGCGCGCGGGTACAACCGTTGCGCGTGTTGGGGCGCTGCGGTGGCTACACCTCCGATATCGCGGATGCGATCGTGTGGGCCTCTGGCGGAGCGGTGAGCGGCGTACCGGCCAACCCCACGCCGGCACGGGTCATCAACATGTCGTTGGGCGGCGGCGGTGCTTGCGACACGACGACGCAGAACGCGATCAGCGCCGCGCGCTCGCGCGGTACGGTGGTTGTAGTGGCGGCCGGCAACGAGAACCAGAACGCGTCGAACTCGAACCCGGCGAACTGCTCGGGTGTCATCGCGGTTGCTGCGACTGGGCGCTACGGCGATCGCGCCTACTACTCGAACTACGGCAGCATCGTGACGCTGGCCGCGCCGGGTGGTGACATGAGCGGCAGCGCGTCCAACGGCATTCTGTCGACGCTCAACGCGGGCACCAAGTCGCCTGGCGCGGATTCCTACGCGTTCTATCAGGGCACCTCGATGGCGACACCGCATGTTGCTGCGGTTGCCGCGCTCGTGATTGCCAAGAACCCGGCCCTTACGCCGGACCAGGTGAAGAACGTGCTGACGAGCACCGTGCGGCCCTTCCCCGGAACCTGCTCCGGTTGCGGTGCCGGCCTCGTGGATGCCAGTGCGGCGGTGGCTGCTGCGAATGGCGGCGGAGGTGGAAGCGGTGGCGTTGTCAGCGTGAACGAAGTCGAGCCCAACAACTCGCGTACGGCGCCGATGATGTTGTCGCAGCCGTCGAAGGTGGCGGGCACGATCGCCTCCAGCACCGATCAGGACTGGTACCGCGTCGATCTGCCCGCCGGCAAGACGCTGACCGCGACCTTGGTGCCGGGCCTCAGTACCGCGGATTACGACCTCTACCTCTACAACGCCTCCGGCACGCAGCTTGCGAAGAGCGAGTTGGGCGCCGGCAAGACGGATTCCGCAAGCACCACCAACAGCGGAGCTTCCACCGTTACGCGTTACGTGCAAGTGCGCTACTACAGCGGCGGCACCGGCTCGACGAACGGCAAATACTCGCTGACCGCAAGCTGGTAACGCGACAACGTAATGCCGCGGGGGCGTCGCAATACGCCCCCGGGGCAAAAAATAAAAGCCCCGCTTCGGCGGGGCTTTGTTCTACGTCTGCGCCGGATCAGCTTTCCAGTGCCTTGCCGACCACTTCCGCTACGTCGCGCGATAGGCCGTTATGGCTCTGAATGCGTGCGAGCTGAACTCGCGCGAGCGACTGGCGGTGCGTGTCGAACTTACGCCAGCGGTCGAATGTGCGTGCGATGCGCGATGCCACTTGCGGGTTCATCGCGTCGAGCTGAAGGATCGCGTCAGCAGCATATTCGTAGCCCGAACCATCGGCGGCGTGGAAGTGCTTCGGGTTGGCGGCGCAGAAGGCACGGATCAGCGCATACACCTTGTTCGGGTTCTTGATGTCGAACGCTGGGTGTTGCAGCAGGGCGCGCACACGCTTGCCGGTGTCTGCGGTGCGTGCGGTCGATTGCACCATCAACCACTTGTCGACGACCAGCGCCTCGTCCTTCCACTTGTCGAGGAAGCGGGTCAGCGCGTCTTCGCGCTCCGCCACATCGAACTGCGCAATGGCGGAGAGCGCGGCCATCGTGTCGGTCATATTGTCGGCGCCATCGAACTGCGCCATCACCAGCGCGCGCGACTCTGCGTCGTCGATTTCGGCCAGGTAGCCTAGGCAGGCGTTGCGCAGTGCCCGCGCACCGGCTTGGCGTGCGTCCGGCGAGTAGGGCGCGTCGATCTTCAGCTCGTGGTAGGCGGCGGCCAGGGGGCCTTTGAGTTCCTTGGCAAGATGGCGGCGCAGCGCGAGGCGTGCGGCGTGGATGGCATCCGGATCAACGGTGCCTTCAGTGGCCTCGATCAACACCACTTCGGAAGGCAGCGCCAGCGCTTCGGCTACCAGTGCCGGATCGCCACCCGGCGCGAAGGCCGAGCCGAGCAGTGCGCGGATCGCGTCGGCGTAGCTGGCAGGAATCCATGCGAGCGAATCGCCATTACCAGCCTGATAGGCGGCGATCCCGGCCATTAGGATGTCGGTCGCGAGGCGCTGACCGGCTTCCCAGCGGCAGAACGCATCGCTGTCGTGCGCCATCAGGTGCGTCAGTTCGGCCGCGGTGTAGGGGTAGTCGAGCACGACGGGCGCCGAGAAGCCGCGCAGCAGCGAGGGCACCGGGGCCGCCGCAACGTCTTCGAACACGAAGGTCCGGCGGTCTTCGGTGACCGACAGCACGCGCTGCGTACCGGCAGCGCTGGTCTCACCGGCGAGGCGCAGCGGCAGCTCGCGGCCCTCGGCATCAAGCAGGCCCAGCACCAGCGGCAGGTGGTAGGCGCCGCGCGCGACCGGCTTACCCTCGGCTTCGAGGCGCTTTTCGTAAGCGGTGACCGGGTACTGCTGCGCCACATCCAGCGTGAAGCGCTTGGCGGCAGCATCGTACGCGCTGCGTACGATCAGCTTCGGCGTGCCGGCCTGGTTGTACCAGCGCTTGAACTGCGTCAGGTCGAGGCCAGAGGCATCCTGCATCGCGGCGACGAAATCTTCGCAGGTCACGGCCTGGCCATCGTGGCGCTGGAAGTAGAGGTCCATGCCGCGGCGGAAGGCGTCCTTGCCAATCAGCGTATGGATCATGCGGATTACTTCTGCGCCCTTTTCGTACACCGTGGCGCTGTAGAAGTTGCTGATCTCCGCGTAGCTCGCCGGGCGGATCGGGTGCGCCATCGGGCCAGCATCTTCAGGGAATTGCGCGGTGCGCAGCGTGCGCACTTCCTGGATGCGGGTGACGCCGGCCGAGTGCATGTCCATGCCGAACTGCTGGTCACGGAACACGGTGAGGCCTTCCTTCAGCGACAACTGGAACCAGTCGCGGCAGGTCACGCGGTTGCCGGTCCAGTTGTGGAAGTATTCGTGCGCGACAACGCGGTCGATGTTCTGGAAGTCGATGTCGGTGGCGGTGTCCGGCCGGGCCAGCACGTACTTCGTGTTGAAGATGTTGAGGCCCTTGTTCTCCATCGCGCCCATGTTGAAGTCGCCGACCGCGACGATCATGTAGTGCTCAAGATCCATCTCCAGACCGAACACATCCTCGTCCCACTTCATCGACTTCTTCAGGGCTTCCATCGCGTGGCCGCACTGGTCGAGCTTGCCGGGTTCTACGTACACCGCGCAGCGCACCTTGCGACCGGACTTGGTGATGAACCAGTCCTCGAGCATATCGAGCTTGGCCGCGACCATCGCGAAGAGGTAGCTCGGCTTGCGGAACGGGTCTTCCCACTTCGCCCAGTGGCGGCCGCCTTCCTCGTCGCCGGCGCCGACCGGGTTGCCGTTGCCCAGCAGCACCGGGAACTGTGCCTTGTCGGCATGGATGGTGACGGTGTACTTCGCCATCACGTCCGGCCGGTCCAGGAACCAGGTGATGCGGCGGAAGCCTTCGGCCTCGCACTGCGTGAAGTAGCCGTCCTTCGAGCGATAGAGGCCTGACAGCTGCGTGTTGGCATCCGGGTTGATCGTGCTGACGGTGGTCAGCGTAAAGCTCTCGGGCAGTTCGGCGTGGATCAGCAGGCGGTCATCGCACAGCGCATATTCGCCCTGGCCGAGCAGGCGGCCGTCGAGGCGGATTGCCTCCAACTTGAGTTCTTCGCCTGTCAGTACCAGCGCCGCGCTCGGGTCGGCCGCGGCCGGGTTGCGGTGGCAAGCGAGGGCTGCCGTGACGGTGGTGGAGCCGCTTTCGATCGCGATGTCGAGATCGACGGTCTCGATCAAGAAGGCGGGCGGGGTGTAGTCCTTCAGGTAGATCGCTTGTGGCGTGTCGGTGCGCATGGGGGTCCTCGGTCTGGGCGCCGCGCGGCGGCGGGGCAGAAACCGGTGCCTGCGCCCACGCGCACGCCCGTTCCGCCGTTCTGGAATGGAGCGAAATTCTAGAGGAGCAGATCGTGCCCGGTTGTCGTTCATGCGACCGGGAATTGCCGGCGCGGGGCGGGGAATGTATGGAACCGGAAGCCAGAAAGATGAAGCCCGTCGGTGAGGGGGGACTCGACCGACGGGCGGGGGGAGACAAGGACGCTACGGAGGAGGAGAGGCCGCTGGGGGAAGCGACTTCGGGGGGGACGGGGGGGAGTCCGTAACGCCTTGGAACGAATTAGACCAGCCTTGTGATTTCCGATCCTTGCGGGGATTGCGCAATTCAAAAAAAAGTTCGGGGCTGCACGAAAACTGAAGAAACCCATACGGCAGGCCGCTTTGCGGGTAATCCCGCATTGCTTGATGTCGGAATGCAACGGCTGTGACTGCCTGCACAGTTTCCAGACGGTTCCGAATTGACAGCGATTGCTTGTGCGGCCCATACAAATTGCGCAGGCCTCGGCAATCCGTCCGCGAATCGGGCCAGATGGCTCTGACGACCCGCCCGAGTCGTGGCAGACTCCGCGCACGCATGCGGAGGTCACGGTTGTGTTAGCAGCTCAGGTGTCGGACGTTGATGGCAGTGCAGCGGTGCACCTGGATGCACTTGCGCAACTCGATCGTTTGCGCGAAACCGCGCCGCAAAGAGCCCTGCGCTACGCAGAAGAACTCCTCGACGACGCATTGACTGCGGCCGACGGCGCTTTGGCGGCGCGCATCCGCCTCGGCCTCGGGGAAGTCTTGCGGGTACTGGGGCGCGTGCCGGATGCCACCACCCACCTTCGCGCAGCGCTCACCTGGTTCGAATCGAATGGTGATCGCCTCGGCGAAGCCTGGGCGCACCACCATCTTGCAACCGTGTGTGCCGCCAGCGGCCTGCTGGATCATTCGTTGCGGCACATTGAAAACGCGCGGGACCTGTTCGATCTGCTCGACGAGGCGCGTGGTCAGGCGCGCGCACTGGTGACTGAAGCGGTCACCTACTCCAATTCCGGCCGCCCCGCCGAAGGTCTGCAGCTGGCGGAGCGAGCCGAGCGCATCTACCGCCTGCGTTGTCCGCAGCACCAGATCGAGCTCGGTTATGCGCTGTACAACCGCGCGACACCTCTGATCGCCCTCGGGCGCCATGAGGAGGCGCGAGACGCGCTGGCGGAGGCGCTCGACATCAGCCGTCGTGGTGGCGCCAATCGCCTTGGTGCGCTGGCGTTGGGGCAGATGGGCGTGATCCACCAGTTGCGTGGCACGCTCGACGCCGCCCGCGATGCGATTGAAGACGCCCTGGAGCTGGGCGAGGCGATGGGCGAGCCGATCATCGAGGCCTGGAGCCACTACCACCTCGCCGCGATTGCGGCCGAGATTGGCGACAAGGAGACCTTCGATACCCACATGGATCGCGCGCTGGCTGCTGCGCAGAAGCACTCCCTGCTGGATTGCCACGTCGCCTGCCTCGATCAGTTGCACAAGCACTATGAGCGGATCGGCGATACGACGGCTGCGCTGGCGACACACCGTGAGCTGCTCACCGCGAGGTTGACGCAGCTTGAACGCACCAGCTCTCAGAACCTGCGCTACATGCAGGCGGTGCGTTCGCTGGAAGACACCCGCGCGGACAAGGCAGAACTGGAAACCCGCGTTGCCGAGCGCACGCGCGAGCTTTCCGAAACCGTGCAGCGCCTGGAGCGCGAAATCACGCGGCGCGAGGAAATCGAGCGTCAGGTGCGTTTTCTGGCCGAGCGCGATCCGCTGACACGTTGCCCCAACCGGCGCGCACTGATCTCCTTCCTCGGTGAGATGTTACACGCGGCTGCTGGCGGCGAGCATGTGGCGGTGATCTTCATCGACGTCGACCGTTTCAAACAGATCAACGATTCGCTCGGCCACACTGCGGGCGACAGCGTGCTGTGCGATGTCGCGCAGCGGCTCGCACAGGCTTGCGGCGACGGCGGCCTGCTGTCGCGCTACGGTGGCGACGAGTTCGTCGCAGTGATGCCACTCGAAGCAGCGGTCGGCGCCGGGCGTGCACTGGCCGATCGCGAGCTGGCGCTGGCGGTGGCGCGGGTGCGGCGTTGTTTTGAACAGCCCTTTGCGGTCAGCGGCGAGCAGTTCTATCTGGATTGCAGCATTGGCGCGAGCCTGCATCCGGAGGATGGCAACGAGCCCGAGCAGTTGATCGCCTGTGCCGACATGGCGATGTATGCGGTCAAGCAATCCGGCCGCGGCGGCCATGCGCTGTTTGACGTGTCACTCGCCGAGGCAGCGCACGAAAGGCTTGCGCTTGAGAAATCACTGCGCCATGCGACCGAGCGTGGCGAGTTCGAGTTGCGTTTCGAGCCGCGCGTTGCCGCGCGCAGCGGGCTCGTGGTCGCGCTCGAAGCGCTGCTGCGCTGGCGCCACCCGAAGCTCGGCTGGGTGCCGCCGTCACGCTTCATTCCGATTGCCGAAGACACCGGCGAGATCGTGCCGATTGGCCGTTGGGTGCTGGAACACGCCTGCATGCAGCTCGCCAGCTGGCGCGCGATCGGGCATCACAGCCTGCGCGTGGCGGTGAATGTGTCGGCGCGGCAGATTCGCGATGTGGAACTGCTGCCGGCGATCGAACATGCGCTCAAGGCCAGCGGCCTGCCGCCCGACGCGCTGGAAGTCGAGATTACCGAATCGCTGCTGATCGAAGACCCGGAAGGTGTGGCGCGCGTGCTAGGCCGCCTCAAGGATGCCGGTATCCGCATCTCGCTGGACGACTTCGGCATGGGCTATTCCAACCTCGCAATGCTCGCGCGCATGCCGCTCGACATCCTCAAACTCGATCGCAGCCTAGTCGAAGAGATGGTGCGCAGCACCCGCGCGGCAACCGTGGTCGCGTCCATCGTCAGCCTTGCGCGCGGTCTCGGCCTCGCGGTGGTTGCGGAGGGCGTACAGGACGAAGGCACGCGCATCGCGCTGACCGCTCTGGCGTGCGACAGCTTCCAGGGCTACCTGTTCTCGCAGCCGCTGACGGCGGACGAAGTCAGCGCGCGGCTCGCAGCCGTCGGCTGACGCGCAGCGATCAGAACAGCGCCTGCCACGATTGCAGTGCGCGCAGCCGGGCGGTCTTCTTGCGCTGGTGCGCTTCCATGCGCTGCAGCACGTCGGCCAGCATATCGACCGCGTCGAGAATGTAAGGCCCTTTGTTCAGCATCACGCATTCGGCGCGCACGCCCATTGCCGCATCGGTGATTTCGCCGCGCGAGGCCCGGCCGCGTTTGGCGAGCGACTCGAGCACCTGCGTCGCCCATACCACCGGCACCGAGGCCGCTTCGCACAGCCACAGGATCTCCTCCTGAATCTCCGCGAGGCGCTGGTAGCCCAGTTCGACGGCGAGGTCGCCACGCGCGATCATCACTGCGGTCGGGTTGCGGCCGGCGGCAGAGACGATGATTTCGGGCAGGTTGCGCACCGCGCGCCGCGTTTCGATCTTCATCAGCAGGGCGGGCGCCTGGGCGCCGCGCCGGCCGGCTGATTCCAGCGCCGATTGCAGGCGAGCGACGTCGTCCGCACCTTGCACGAAGGAGTAGCCGACGATGTCGGCATGGCGCGCGACAAAGGGCAGCGCGGCGAGATCCGCCTCGGTCAGCGCCGGCACCGCGAGTTCTGAGGCGGGGAAGTTGAGCCCCTTGTCGGCCTTCAGGCGTTTGCCGTCACTTGGCGCGTGGGTGATCTGTATACGTACTGCGCCGTGGCGCCGTTCGCTGACCTGGCCACCGAGCTCGCCATCGTCCACCCACACCGGGTCGCCGTGTGCGAGTTGGCCGATGACCTCCGGCAGGCTGCAGCCGATCGCGCGCTCGCCGGCGGGCACATCGGAAGGGGCGCGGGCGAGCCAGAAATTGTCGCCGACACCAAAGCGCGGCTTGTCGCTGGCGCCAGCAAAGGTGGTGGTGCGCAGTTTCGGGCCGGCAAGGTCCATCACCACGCGGGTTCGCGGCGGCAGGCCAAGTTGATGTTCGGTATGGCGCAGCTTGTCGATCGTCGCGGCCCAGCTCGCTTCATCGCCGTGCGCGCAGTTGATGCGCACGAGCTCGACGCCGCGCTGCAACAGCTCGCGGAGCAAATGCGGGTCGTCGGCCGCTGAATCCGGCAGCGTCACCATGATGCGGGTTCGGCGATGCGCGCTCGGCACGCCGAACACCCGCAGGCACTCTTCTTCGAGGCGGCGATTGCCGGCGATGAAGTCGCCGCGCGCCGGCACCGCAGGCTGGTGGGCTTCGGGCACGCCTGCGGCACGTGCGACCAGGGCGGTAATGGCGGCGAGCGATTCAAGGGTGCGCGATTCGCTGCGCCCGAGCGAGGACAGGCCAAATCGCGCCAGCTCTTCCTGCAGCGCGCACAGGTCGCGCCGCCGCAGCGCGAGGTAGCAGGCCAGGTTGCGCGCCGAGGGCGCGAAGTCGGCGCGGCGGATCCAGCCGGCCCATTGGTCCACGAGCCCGTCGCCCTCATCGGCGATATCCGCCCGCAGGGTTTCGAGTTCGGTGTAGAGATTGGCGAGATGCAGTGAAGTCTTGTCGGCGACCGCGGTCGGCATGGTGCGCCCCTCGGGATGCATGAAACGACGGGATCATCGCTCGCCGCCATTGCAGGGGGATTGCAGCATGGCGCTTCAGACTGTGGCCCGGGCTGCCGATAACCCTGCTTGCACCGGAATCGACCGGCACGGAGACTTCATGACAACGATGATCATGCGCCTGTCGCAGTCGCGCGACGGCGTGTTCTTTGCGGCACGTTCAGTGACCGACAAACTTGTGATGGGCCTGGTGGGGCTCTTCGGCCTGGTGGCGATTGCGCTCGGTTTGAGTGGCGCCGGGTCGTCAATCGCCTTCGGCGGGACCGTGCTGGCGCTGTTGCCGCTCGCGGTGTCGCACAAGCTGGCGCCGGGCGCCACGCCGACGCGGCTGATCGCGATGGCGAGCGTGGTGCTGATGGCCGTGCTGCTGTTGCAGCTGGGCGGCGGCGCTGCGTGGACGCGGCTTGCGGCGGTGGCGATGGTGATGATCCTGCTCGGCTACTGCGACCAGAAAACCGTGCTGCTGGGCGCCGCGCTATGGGCTTGCGTCGATGCGGCCTGGTCGTCGCAGCAGGCCGTGAGCACTGCCCAGATCGCAGCGCAGTTCGGCGTGATGTTTGTCGTTACCGCGGTGCTCGCTTTCCTCGGCTTCATGCTGCGCACCGTGCTGCTGCGCGCGCAGGTGGGGGCGGAGTTCGCCAATGCGGTGAAGGCGGGCAAGCTCGACTTCCGCTTCGACGAAAAGGAAATCGGTCGCAGCCCGATGATCGCTGCGATGCATGCGATGCAGGACGATCTGCGCGGCACCGTGGGGGTGGCGGCATCGTCTGCACGCGCCCTGGCGGATGCTGCTGCGGAACTGGCCGCCGCCAGCGAGCGGATCTCGGCCGGCGTGCAGGCGCAGGCAGAGGCCAGCGCCAGTGCCGGCAATGTCGCGAGCGACATGGAGCAGACCGTCGGCACGATTTCAGAGCGCGCAGCCGAAGCGGCGAATGCCGCGGTGCGTTCGCGCGAGGCCGCGCGCGACGGCGGCGCGGTGATCAGTGAAGCGGCCGACGCGATGCGCCGCATGGCTGAGGCGGTGGAGGCCGCGTCGGCCTCGGTTGAAACCCTGGGCGCCAAGTCGGACGCGGTGGGGCAGGTGGTGCAGATGATCAAGACGGTGGCGGAGCAAACCAACCTGCTTGCGCTGAACGCCGCGATCGAGGCGGCGCGCGCCGGCGAGGCGGGCCGCGGCTTCGCCGTGGTAGCCGACGAAGTGCGCAAGCTGTCGGAACAGACCAACCGCGCCACCGGCGACATCACACGCATGGTGGGTGAAATCATCGCGGTGAAGAACGATGTGACCGAGCGCATGGCGCGCGCGGTGCAGGAGGTTGAAGCCGGACTCGGCAACGCCGAACGCGCCAGCGGCGCCATTGAGGCAATCCTCCGCCGCGCCAGCCGTGTGGACGACAACATCGCTGGCATCGAGGAGGCGTTGCGTACGCAACGCGAAGCGGCACATTCCGTAGCTTCGGCCGTTGCGCGCCTGAGCGCCGTGGCCGCAGAGGCGAGCGGAGAGAGTGTAGCGATTGCTCAGCGCTCGCAGTCGCTTGCGCAGACCGCACAGGACCTGCATGGTGCCGTCGCGCGCTTTGATCATTGAGATGTGCGCTCGCAATTCGGCAACGAATTACTGCCCGAGCTGTTTCTAGCTAGATTGCAACACGGCGACCATTTGACTTGAATTGCTGGCCTGACAGTTGTCGACCGCCGAATCTGATCTGGCTACACTCCGCCCACTTCGTCAGGCAGCCAAGAAGACGAAGGCTAAAGAAATGCAGATTCCGGTAGCTATCGCGCCAGTCCAGGAATCGAGCCAGAGGATGGAGACAAACCAGAAGAATTACGCCGTACGAGACAACGGCGATCGGTGAGCGGGTTGCGCTGACCGAAATTGCGGGCCGATCCCAAGCGGGAATCGGCCCGTTGTGTTTTGTGGCGCCGGCGTGTGCTCAGCGGGCGGAGAGCGCTGCCGCGAAGCGATCGAGCCCCGCCTCCAGCGTGCTGCGCGGGCAGGCAAAGTTGAGCCGCACAAAACCCGGGGCGCCGAAATCGCGTCCGTCGGACAAGCCGAGGCCGGCGGCTTCGAAATGCGCCACCGGTTGTTCCAGCGCATGCTCGCGGCAGTCGATCCAGGCCAGATAGGTGGCTTCTACCGGCGTCATGCGAACACCGGGCAGCGCGGCAATGCGCGATTCGACATGGCGGGCGTTGTCGGCCAGATAGTCGATCAGCGCGCGCCGCCATGGCTCGCCGTCGCGGAAAGCCGCTTCCATTGCGACCAGACCGAGCATGTTCACATGCGGCACGATGCCGGCCATCACGCGCTCGAACCTGCGCCGCAGACCGGCGTCCGGGATGACCGCGAAGGCGGCACCAAGGCCAGGGATGTTGAAGGTTTTCGACGGCGCCATCAGCGTGATGCTGCGTCGCGCGATCGCCGGGTCCAGCGCGGCAATCGGCACATGGCGCTTGGCGGGGTCCAGCACCAAACCGCAGTGGATCTCGTCGGAGCACAGCACCACGTCGTGGCGCTCGGCGAGTTCCGCGATGCGGCGCAGTTCGTCCGCATCCCACGCGCGGCCGACCGGATTGTGCGGGTGGCACAGCAGCCATAGGCGGCTCTTTGCGAGCGCAGCATCGGCCGCATCGAAATCCCATTCCCAGCGCGTCTCGCCCCTTACGAGATCGAGGCGTTCCAGCCGACGCTCCGCGAGGCCCGGCGCAGAGAGGAAGGGCGGATAGACCGGCGTGGCCGTGAACACCGCATCGCCCGCATCGCAGCCCGCACGTACCGCGACGTTGATGCCGCACACCAGGCCCGGCAGCCACACCAGCCATTCCGGTGCGACCTGCCAGCCGTAAGCCTCCGCAAGATGAGCGATGGTCGCGTCGGTGAGCGCGGTGGTCGGTTTGCTGTAGGTGAAGTGGCCGAAATCGACCGCTTCGCGCAGGGCCGCGAGCACCGGCGGCGGTGCGGCGAAATCCATGTCGGCCACCCACATCGGCAGCACATCGCGGCCGGCGTAGCGCGACCACTTCATGGACTGTGCGCGATCAGCGAGCGGCAGCGGGGTATCGAAGTCGTACATGTCGGCGGGTGTCCGTGGGCGAGGAGCCGACATGCTACTCCGGCCCGGAAATGACAAACGCGACCGAAGTCGCGTTTGGATGTTGTACAGCCAGTGCTGGACGCGCTGCTTACACCTGAAGGTGCTCGTACAGCGGGGTCGAGAGGTAGCGCTCGCCGAAGGACGGGATCACCACCACGATCAGCTTGCCGGCGTTCTCCGGCCGCTTTGCCAGTTCGGTCGCAGCCCACAGCGCGGCGCCGGACGAGATGCCGACCAGCAGGCCTTCTTCAGTGGCTGCGCGGCGCGCGAGGTCGAAGGCATCTGCGTTCTTCACGCGGATGATTTCGTCGTAGATCGAGGTGTTCAGGATCTCTGGCACGAAGCCGGCGCCGATGCCCTGGATCGGGTGCGGGCCGCGCGCGCCACCCGACAGCACCGGGCTGGCGTCCGGCTCCACCGCGACGACCTTTACGCCTGGATTGCGGGCCTTGAGCACTTCGCCCACGCCGGTGATCGTGCCGCCGGTACCGATGCCGGAGACAAAGATGTCGACCTTGCCATCGGTGTCAGCCCAGATCTCTTCAGCCGTGGTGTTGCGGTGAATCGCCGGGTTGGCCGGGTTCGTGAATTGCTGCGGAATCAGATAACGAGGATCGGCGGCGGCCATTTCCTCGGCGCGCTTGATCGCGCCCGGCATGCCCTCAGGCCCTGGCGTCAGCACCAGTTCGGCGCCGTAGGCCTTGAGCAGCAGGCGGCGCTCGCGGCTCATGGTTTCGGGCATCACGATCGTCAGCTTGTAGCCGCGCGCGGCACAGACCATGGCCAAGCCGATGCCGGTGTTACCCGAGGTCGGCTCCAGCAGGATCGTGTCGGGCTTGATCTTGCCCTCGCGCTCGGCCGCTTCGACCATCGAGATCGCGATGCGGTCCTTCACGCTGTGGGCGGGGTTGAAGAATTCGAGCTTTGCGGCGACGGTGGCGCTTGCGCCGCTCGTCAGGCGGTTGATGCGGACCAGCGGTGTGCGGCCGATCAGTTGGGTCACGTCATTCGCGATGCGCATGGTGTGCGTCTCCTTGTAAGGGGAAGGCATCCGGGTTGGTGGCGGGATTCTAGGCGCATGTGCGGTGCGGCCAAAGGCCCGCTCGGGCATATACATATGGGGCGCTCACCGGGTGCGCGGAGGCTGTCGGTCAAACTCTCCGGGGCTACGCGAATGCGGCGCCGCGTCAAGTCGGAAAATTGACGATTCCGGGATTGATGGTCTATTAATTCACAATTCCCCCAAAAACGCGGCATCTGGGCCGCGAATGTTCAGGAGGCGTGATGACGCCACAGACCGTTGAGCCAGCGTTGCGCGCGCGAGTGCCGGATGACCGGCTCGATGAGGTGTGGTGCGCGACGCTGTGGGCCGACCCGCAGATGCTTGCACTGCAAGACGAACCCGCCGACCTTGTGTGCGACGGTGATATCGGCGAGTTCGATCTGCCGCCGGATACCTGGGTTTGAGCTGCGCCTAACGCTTTGCCGGCGCGCTCAAGCGGATGCGCGTGCCGCCGCCTTGCGCCAGCAGCAGTGCGTAAACCAGCAACGCAGCGACATGCAGGGTGCCACCGGCCTGCCTCAGCACCGCAAGCCCGCTTGCATCACCGCCGAGGCGTAGCGCCAGCGAGAGATGCAGCAACGCGAGCGAGAGATACAGCACCGGCCGTACGCGTGGCCGCCAGCCGGTGATCGCGGGCAGGATGATCGGCGCGTGGCCGAACAGCATCGACATGACGAAACCGACGAACACGGCGTGCAGCACCGCGTCGTAGGCGGCATCGCCGGCGCCGAGAGGGGCGTTAGTGCCCGCCAGCACCAATGCCGCGATGGCGAGCCAGATGTAGCCGCTGATCAGGCAAACCGCAGTGAAGCGAGGTTGTCCCGGGCGCCGCAGGGTGACGCGGATCACGTCGAAACGCACCAGCCAGGCGACCCACGCCAGCAAGCTTATCGAGAGTCCGCGCTGTGCCGCGAGGGGGTGGCTCACCGCAAACCACACCGGCACCGCTAGCGCGAAGGCCAGCAGCGGCGGCAGCGCGCTTGCCCAGGCAGGGCGCGGCATGACGCGTGAGAGTTCGAGACGTTCGGCCGCGATCGTCAGCACCAGAAAGGCGACCCAGCTCAGCGCCGCGGCAGCACTGTGGCCGTCCAGTACATGCACGGCCGCCAGCGGCAGGAAGCTCGCCGCCAACGTCAGCACGTCGGCGTACGGCTCGCGAATCGCGCGGGCCTGCAGGAAGGCAATCACGATAAGACCGACACCGGCGCCGACCCAGATGTACAGCGCCAACTCCCACATGCCCGCAAGGGCGACGATGGTAGCTGTGGCATTCGCGAGCGGCACCGCGAAGGCCGCTTCGTGGCCATAGGCGATGGCGCGTTCGAGTGCGATCACGGTGCCGAAGAAGCCGCAGCCGAACAGTGCGGCATGCATCAAAGGCCATTGCGCGAGCGGCACGGGCAAGGGGAGGCCAAGGCGGACGAGGCCGGCCCATATCGCGGCGACCAGCGCCGCGAGCGCGCCGGCAACCGGCAGCATCCGGACCGCATTCATGACATGGCCGCGCGGGCCGCGGGGCTCATGCGCTCGGGCGTCCAGGGTGGGTCGAACGTCAGCGTGACATCCGGCATGTAGTCGGGGAAGTGCGCGGTCAGCGCATCCTCGACATCGGCGATCAGTACGTCGCCGAGCGGGCAGGTGGGTGAGGTCAGCGTCAGCGTGATGTGCAGCGTCGTGCCCTCTGCGCGGGCCTCATAAATCAGGCCAAGCGGCACGATACCGACGCCCAGTTCGGGGTCGGCGACCTCGCTCAGAGCGTCCAGGATTGCGGCGGAATCGGGTGGGGTGGGTGATGTCATGCAAGGCCTCCGTGCCGCCAATGATAGCCGTCCGGGTGCTGCCGCAAGGGTGCTCTGGCGATCTTGACTCGCATCAATGACCCCACCGGTAGTGGGGACGAGAGTGGCGCCGTCTCAGACGGGTCTGGGCACCGGTCTTTCATTGGGGGAGAGCACATGAACAAGAAGGCGTTATCGATCGCCACGCTGGCCGCGCTGGCCACATTCGCGGGCGGGCCGCTGTGGGCGGCGGATAGCAAGATGGGCGTCACCGACGCAGAGGTGAAGTACCAGGCCGGCGGTTCGCCGCTGGCGGATGTCGAGATGTATCAGGACATCAACCCGAAGGCCCCGCCGATGAGCAAGGCAGAGTTCGACAAGGCGCGCCAGATCTACTTCGAGCGTTGTGCCGGCTGCCACGGCGTGCTGCGCAAGGGTGCGACCGGCAAGCCGCTGACGCCGGACATCACGATCGGCAAGGGCACCGACTACCTGAAGGTCTTCATTGCCTACGGTTCGCCGGCCGGCATGCCGAACTGGCAGACCTCGGGTGAGCTCAGCGAGCAGGATGTCGACCTGATGGCGCGCTATGTGCAGCAAACGCCCCCGCAGCCGCCGGAATATGGTCTGAAGGACATGAAGGCGACCTGGAAGGTCATCATCCCGCCGGAGAAGCGTCCGACGAAGAAGATGAACAACTACAACATCGCCAACATCTTCTCGACGACGCTGCGCGACGCAGGCGAGATCGCGCTGATCGACGGCGACAGCAAGAAGATCATCAACGTCATCAAGACCGGCTACGCGGTGCACATCTCGCGCGTGTCGGCCTCGGGTCGCTACCTGTTCGTGATCGGCCGCGACGCCAAGATCAACCTGATCGATCTGTGGATGGAGAAGCCGGATAACGTTGCCGAGATCCGTGTCGGTCTCGAGGCGCGCTCGGTCGATACCTCCAAGTACAAGGGCTATGAGGACAAGTACGCGATTGCCGGCACCTACTGGCCGCCGCAGTTCGTGATCATGGACGGCGATACGCTGGAGCCGAAGAAGATTGTTGCCACCCGTGGCATGACGGTGGATACGCAGGACTACCACCCCGAGCCGCGCGTGGCCTCCATCGTGGCCTCGCACTTCAAGCCCGAGTTCGTCGTCAACGTGAAGGAAACCGGCAAGACGCTGATGGTCGACTACTCGAATATCGACGCGCTGAAGATCACCGAGATCGGCTCCGCCCGCTTCCTACACGACGGCGGCTGGGACAGCTCGCACCGCTACTTCATGGTGGCCGCGAACCAGTCGAACAAGATCGGCGTGATCGACGCGAAGGAAGGCAAGCTCGCCGGCATCGCGGACGTCGGCAAGATTCCGCACCCGGGTCGCGGCGCGAACTTCGTGCATCCGAAGTACGGCCCGGTGTGGGCGACCGGCCATCTTGGTGACGACACCATCGCGCTGGTCGGTACCGACCCGGTCAAGCACAAGCAGTACGCCTGGAAGATGGTCGAGCAGCTGAAGGGCCAGGGCGGCGGCTCGCTGTTCCTGAAGACACACCCGAAGTCGAATCACCTGTACGTCGATACGCCGCTGAACCCGGATCAGGCGGTCTCGCAGAGCGTGGCGGTGTATGACACCAAGAACCTCGACAAGGGCTTCAAGGTGCTGCCGATCGCCGAGTGGTCCGGCATCAAGGACGACGGCGCCCGTCGCGTGGTGCAGCCCGAGTACAACAAGGCGGGTGACGAGGTTTGGTTCTCGGTGTGGTCGGCGAAGAACAAGGAATCCGCGATCGTGGTGGTCGATGACAAGACCCTCGCGCTCAAGGCGGTGATCCGCGATCCGCGCCTGATTACGCCGACAGGCCACTTCAACCTCTACAACACGCAGCACGACGTTTACTGAGCGTGATGCCCGCGGCGACCGCCACCCGCGCGGTCGCGCTCCGCGGGCAGAAATAGAACGCCGGCGGGGAGTGCGCCGGCGTTTCTTTATCGTGTCACCCGCTGAACGGGGGAGGGATTCATGAGGGGATTCACACTGCTGGTGATGGCCGCGGCGACTTTCCTTGCGCCGCAAGTGCAGGCCAATGCCGATCTGGCCAAGAAGTACAACTGCCTGGCTTGCCATGCCACCGACAAGAAGCTGGTCGGCCCGGCCTATCAGGACGTCGCGGCGAAATACAAAGGGCAGGCGGATGCCGCCCAAGCACTCGCTGCGAAGGTGAAGGCGGGCGGCAAGGGCGTATGGGGCCCGGTGCCGATGCCGCCGAACAACGTGCCGGACGAGGACATCAAGACCCTGGTGGCATGGGTGCTGGCGGGCGGCAAGTAGCCGGCTGACTCAGCATTGAAGGGCGCCCGTCGGGCGCCCTTTTTCATCGTGTTGATGACTCAGCGCTGCAGTGCCTTGCGCTGGAAGTGGCCGGTAATCCAGCGTGATGCGACGACGATCACCAGCACGCCGAGGAACAGCACACCGAAGGCCTGGATCAGGCGCTTGAAGAGGTGATCGATCAGCACCTCGCCTTGCGCACGCGCCGATTCGGCGAGCTTCATCGCGGCCGGCGTGTCCTTTTCGAGCAACAGCACCAGGCTCTGGATCTGCTGTGCGGTGTCGCCGAGCGCTGCTGCCGCGGCGGTGTATTCCGTGATGTTGAACGGGCGCCCCGGCGGCGGTGCGTTGGGCGGCGGCGGTTCGCCCACCTTGAGCCGTGCCAGCAGTGCATCGGTGCTCTGCACCACGCCGTGCACCGAATCCGATGCCGCGCGGCCCGCCTCCAGGCTTTGCCGCAGCTCGATCAGCATCGCCGTCATGGTGCCTTGCTGCTGCTGCAGCGCGGCGAACATCTGGCGGATCGCCGCCTCGCGCTCGCTGCTCAGCGTGCCGGGCATCAGCGCTGCGGTTTCGGCCATCTTCGCGGCGGCGTCGCCGACGCGGGTGGATGTCGCGAGCATTGCACGCGATTCAGGCATGTCGGCCAGCGCACTGGAAAGCGAGCGCGTCTGCAGGTCCAGCAGCATCGGCGAGCGCTGTGCATAGTAGATCGCGCGCTCGGCGAGCAACCGGCTCTGTTCGATTTCCTTCACCGCAGGGCTCAGGCCGGCGAAGGGGTCGAAGCCGATCATGCCGTAGATGCTGTCGTCCACCCCGTCGCTTGCATTGAGCTGGCCCGATGCGCGCGCGAAATCCGCCAGGCGGTTGAATGCGACGCTGTCGAGCGAGTTGGAGGTCTTCTTCCACGCTTCCAGCTTGCCGCGCAGGTCGTCGCGCTGCGCCGGGCTGAGGAAGTCGACCAGCACCCATGCGTTCGTTTCAAGCTTGCCGAAGGCATCGACCACCGGGCTGGCGGCCTTGCCGAGGATGGGCGGCAGGCGCTGCTCGACCGCGTGGCGGGTCAGCGTGGCGAGGATCAGCATGTCGAGTGCGTTGATCCGCGCATTCGGCCCCGACGCGATCTGCACTGCGGCGGTGGATTGCTTGACCTGGAAGTCATTGAGCAGGCGCCGCGAGTGGGTGTCGGGCACCTGCTCCTCAACCGCGCGCACCGCCAGCGCCACACCGTCCATGTAGCCGTCGGCGTAACGCATCACGCGTTGCTGCATTTGCGATTCGGCGCGTTTGAGCGCCTCCTGCTGCGCGTCGTTGCGGCCGAACCAGCTCGCACAGCCACACAGCAGGGCCGCCGCAAGCAAGGCCGTCACCCAGCCGAGGCCCGGCGGTTCATTCGCAGGCAGGGAAGGGCCGGCCCGCAGTGCGATCGTCCTCACGATGTCTCCTTGTTCTTCCGGTGGGTGTCTGCGGCACCCTGATTGCATTCTCGACCAAATTGGGGGTGTCTGTAGGCCAATCCGGCTGCGCTTTATCGCTATCGGTCGGCATCCGGCTCAAACATCACGCTCGCGGCGTGCGCAGCGCTTGTGTCAGATCAGGCGAAGGCCGATCACCGGACGCCGAATCCCGCGGCTTGACTGCGATCAACGCTGGCGCGGCACCCGCTCGGCATGCTGGCCCCCACATCGCGAAGGGGGAGCGCGAAACCATGTCGCCACACACATTTGATCGCATCATTCGCATCGGCGCCGTTGGCGCGCTGCTGCTGGGCTTCTGGCAGGCGTCCGACGCCTCTGCGGCACCGCCGGCCGAACGCGCCGAGGCGCTGGTCCACCTGGTCCGGCAAGACTGTGGCTCTTGCCACGGCATGCAGCTGACCGGCGGGCTCGGGCCGGCGCTCAATGCTGCAACGCTGGCGAGCCGGCCACGCGAGGCGATGCTCGCCACCATCCTGCACGGCCGCCCCGGCACGCCGATGCCGCCTTGGTCGCCCTTCCTGAGCGAGAGCGAGGCGAACTGGATACTCGACCAGCTGATCAACGGCTTCCCGCAGGAGCTTGCCCGTGCACATTAATTTCCGCATCGGTGCCTTGCTGCTCAGCGCTGGCCTGCTTGCCGCATGCGCCAGCCAGGCGCCGACACCCGAACTGCGCGGCACCGGGGATCTGGGCGTGGTGATCGAACGCGCCAGCGGCAAGATCGCGGTCGTCGATACCACGCAACGCACCGTGCTCGGTGAGATTGCCGGGCTCGGCGATCTGTCGCACGCGTCGGTGGTGTTTGCCCGCGACGGCCGATTCGCCTTCGTGTTCGGCCGCGACGGCGCCCTGACCCGCGTCGATCTGCTGACCCGGCGCATCACGCATCGTGTGCAGCAGGCGGGCAACGCGATTGGCGGCGCGATCAGCCAGGACGGCCGTATCGTCGTGGCGCAGAACTACGAACCGGGCGGTATCCGCGCGTTCGATGCCGCCACGCTGGCGCCGCTCGCCGACGTGCCGTCGACCTACGGCACCGAGGGCAAGCGTTCCAAGGTGGTCGGCCTCGCCGATCTGCCGGGCAACCGTTTTGCGTACGCGCTGTTCGATGCCGGCGAGATCTGGGTCACCGACCTGTCTGATCCGAAAGCGCCGCGCACCGAGAAGTACCCTGCCGGCCTGCAGCCCTACGACGGCCTCGTGACACCGGACGGCCGTTACTACCTTGCCGGCCTGTTCGGCGAAGATGGCCTCGCGCTGCTGGATCTCTGGCAGCCCGAAAAGGGGGTGCGCAAGGTGTTGCGCGACTGGGGGCGCGGCGACGAGAAGCTGCCGGTCTACAAGATGCCGCATCTGCGCGGCTGGGCCCTGGCCGATGGCTACCTGTGGCTGCCGGCGATCGGCCGGCACCAGGTCTGGGTGGTGGATACCCGCAGCTGGCAACAGGTTGCGCAGATTCCGGTGGCAGGTCAGCCGGTGTTCGTGATGGCGCGACCTGACGGAAGACAGATATGGGTCAACTTCGCCTTTCCGGATAACGGCAAAGTACAGGTCATCGATTCGTTGTCTCGCAGTGTCGTCAAATCACTGGAGCCGGGTCGGGCAGTGCTGCACCTGGAGTTCCAGCCGCGCGGCGGCGAGGTGTGGCTCTCGGCGCGCGATGACAATCGGGTCAGCGTGATCAACACCGAGCGCTTTGACACGCTCGCAAGCTTTTCCATCGATGCGCCGTCCGGCATCTTCTTCACGACGCGCGCCGCGAGAATCGGATTCTGATGAGACCCAGGATGATGACCGACATGCCGCCGCCCCATTCCGTGCCCTCGAGCGGCGGCTCGGTCGACATCCTTACGCTGCTCGGCGGGCAGGGCGGCGACGAGGCGCATGACGAAGCCTTCGGTTTTGAACTACTGAACCGCTGGCAACGCGACCTGCCGCTCGATCCGGAGCCCTTCGCCCGTATCGCAGAGGCCTATGGCCGCCCGCCACGCGATGTGTTGGCGGCGCTGCGCCGCCTGCAACGCGAGGGCGCCATCTCGCGCGTCGGCGCGGTGCTCACGCCGGCCGCCTTCGGCGCCTCCACGCTGGCGGCGCTCAGCGTGCCGGCCGATCGCGTCGAATCCGTCGCCGGTTACATCTCGCTGATGTCCGAGGTCAACCACAACTACGCGCGTGAGCATGAGTACAACCTGTGGTTCGTGCTCACTGCCGGCGAGCGACGCCAGATCGACGCCGCCCTGCAGCGTATCGAGGATGCGACCGGCGCCGTGCCGCTGGATCTGCCGATGCTGGAGGGGTACCACCTGGATCTGGGTTTCGATCTGCGTGGCCCGGAGGCGCGTGCGGCGCGCTCGGTGGATCTGAGCCGCGCCCGAGTGAATCTCGACAGCCGTCAGTGGCGATTGCTGGCGGCGCTGGAGCAAGGCTTGCCGCTGGTGCCGCGGCCCTTCGCGCGGCTCGGCATGCGTGCCGACATGCACGAAACCGAAGTGATCGAACAGTTGCGCCACTGGCTCACGATTGGTGCGATCCGCCGTATCGGCATCGTTGTGCATCACCACGAGCTGGGCATCCGCGCCAACGCGATGTGCGTGTGGGATGTGCCCGATGCGCGGGCGGCCGAGGCCGGGCGCCGCATTGCTGCGCTGCCGGGCGTGAACCTCTGTTATCGCCGCGCGCGGGTGTCTGAGCGCTGGCACTACAACCTCTACTGCATGATCCACGGTCGCGAGCGCGACGTGGTGCTGCAGACGCGCGAACGCGCGATCGCCGAGGCGGGCATCGCCGATTGCCCGTCCGAAGTGCTGTTCTCCACGCGCCGCTACAAACAGCGCGGTGCCCGCTACGCGGAGCGCTGAGCCGATGACGCGCCCGCTCGCAAACGAACCCGCGCAACTCGACCCGATCGACCGCACCCTCATCACCGCGCTGCAAGACGGCATCCCGCTGATCGAGCGCCCCTACGCGGCGCTGGCCGATGCGCTTGGAATCAGCGAGCAGGCGGTGGTCGATCGCATCGCGGCGCTGCTCGAACGCCGTGTGCTGACCCGCTTCGGGCCAATGTTCGATGTCGCGAAGATGGGCGGCGCCTTCGTACTGGCCGCGTTGGCGGTGCCGGAAGAGCGCTGGGATGCAGTGTGCGAACAGGTCAACGCGCTGCCGGAGGTGGCGCACAACTATCGCCGCGAACACGCGTTGAACATGTGGTTCGTGCTCGCAACCGAAACCCCGCAAGGGATCGCTGCGGCGATCGCACGCATCGAGGCCGATACCGGGCTGCCGGTGTATGCCTTCCCGAAGGAACGCGAGTTCTTCGTCGAACTCAAGTTCACCGTTTGATCTGGAGCGCGCGAGATGGACGACACCGAACTCGACCGCCGCATCGTGCTCGCCACGCAGGCCGGGCTGCCGCTCACGGTGGAGCCCTTCCAGGCGCTTGGCGAACAATTGGGCGAGCAGCCAGGGCGCATCCTTGAGCGCTTCCGTGCGATGCAGGTCGACGGTCGCGTGCGCCGCATTGCCGCGGTGCCGAATCACTACGCGCTGGGCTACACCGCCAACGGCATGTCGGTATGGGATGTCGATGACGAGCAGGTCGACGCGCTCGGCGAACAGCTTGGCCACATGGACTGCGTGACTCATTGCTATCGGCGGCCTCGCCGCCTGCCACTGTGGCGCTACAACCTTTTCGCGATGGTGCATGGCCACACGCGCGACGAGGTGCTGGCGCGCGTCACACAGATCCAGGCAATGCTCGGCGAGGCCTGCCGCGCGCACGACGTGCTGTTCTCCACCGCGATCCTGAAGAAGACCGGCCTGCGTATCGGGGGCTGATCGTGTCGGCTGTCGCGCCGCGAAGGCGCACGCCACAATCTTGGCCATGATGTTCCGCCTCTGCCCGCCGCGCAGCCTCGCCGTTTGCCTGCTTGCCACGCTGGCCGCATGCCCGCCGGCCTTCGCCGACGACGAGCCAGCCGCCAACGCAGCCGCCGCGCAGCGTTACCCCTGGCGCTTCCAGTTCAAACGCCAGAACACCGATCGCGGCACCGCCGACGAGTCCACCCGCAGCACGCTGCGACTCGAGTACTTTCCGCTCGCACAGCTGTCACTGCTGCGGCTCGACCTGCCGTTTCCGGATGCCGATACCGGCTACAGCGGCAAAGTGCTCGACCCGCGCCTTGGCGACATCAAACTGCGCGCCGATCTCGAAGCGGTGCAGGCGTTTGGCCTGCCGCTTACAGCGTACGCGGAACTCACCCTGCCGACCGCCGATCCGGCCAGCTTGGGCGGTGGCAAGTTCCAGATCGCGCCGGCCGTGCGCACGCGGGTTACGGCCGGTGCCTATCGCGCTGCCGGCGACAAGCACGCGCTGACGCTCGGTGCGCTGGTGCAGCAGGTGCTGTCGTTCGCCGGAGACGACAGCCGCAAGGACATCGACTACACCAAGCTCGAAGTGAGCCTCAACGACGCTTGGGGCGACGGCCGCTTCGTGAAGCTCACCGTCAAACCGGTGGCCGACTGGGAGCAAGACGGCAAGAGCGGCGCGACTGCTGAACTCGAAGCCGGGCTGCGGCTCGCACCTGAGTGGGAGGTAGCGCTGATGGGCGGCGGCCTGCTGTGGGGCAGCGGTGTGCCCAGCACCTATCGGCGGCGGATTCAGCTGACCCTCGGTTACCGCTTCTGACGCGCGTGGCCGCGCGGCCTATGCTGAGAGCAGGCCCCGGCGATGCGACGCGGTTGCCTTCGCCGCGGGTGGAGGGCCGATCATGGCCGATGCCGCCGCACCGCGCGACGAACGCTGTGCGCAAGCGCTGGAGATCGCTGCCGCCCTGCTGCGTGAAACGCATCCGGGTCGTGATTTCGCGCTCGATGCGGACAGCGCTTTCGGGCGCGATCTTGAGCTCGACAGCCTTGGCCGCGTCGAACTGATCAGCCGCATCGCGGACGCGCTGAAGCTGCACTTCCCCGAGCGCGCCTACGCGGAGGCCGACACCCTGCGCGAGCTGCTGCGCTGGGCCGGTGAACAGCCGGCTGAGCGCGCATCAAGCCCGCTGCCGCTGGACACAGCGCGTGAGCAGGGCACGCCGGTGCATGCGGTAAGCCTGGTCGAGGTGCTCGAATGGCGCGCGCAGCGCGAGCCGGACCGCCTGCATGTGCTGCTGCTGGACGATATGGGGGGAAGCCAGGCACTGAGCTTCGACGAACTGTGGCGCGAAGCCGGCCAGCGCGCCGCCGCGCTGCTCGCCGCTGGGCTGCGTGGTGGGCAGAGTGTGGCGCTGATGCTGCCGACCGGGCGCGACTACCTGGTCAGCTTTTTCGGCGTGCTGCTCGCTGGCGGGGTGCCGGTGCCGATTTACCCGCCCGCGCGCCTCGCGCAGATCGACGAGCATGTGCGGCGCCACGCCACGATCCTCGCCAACGCCGAAGCGTGCCTGCTGATCACGGTGCCGCAGGCCAAGCCGGTGGCGTTGCGGCTGCGCGCGGCGGCGCCGGGCATCCGCGCGGTGCTGGCACCGGAGGATCTCGTTGGCACTGCGCGGCATGTGATGCATCCGGCCGCCGATGCGCTGGCGCTGCTGCAGTACACTTCTGGCAGCACCGGTGATCCGAAGGGTGTTGCGCTGAGCCATGCCAATCTGCTAGCCAACCTGCGCGCGATGGGGCAGGCCTGCCGCGTCACGCCGCAAGACGTGTTCGTGTCCTGGTTGCCGCTCTATCACGACATGGGGCTGATCGGCGCCTGGCTTGGCGCGCTGTATCACGGCTTTCCGTTGGTGCTGATGTCGCCGCTCGCATTCCTCGCAAACCCGGCGCGCTGGCTGCAGGCAATTTCGCAATACCGCGGGACGCTGTCGGCCGGCCCCAACTTCGCGTACGAGCTGTGCGTGCGCAAAGTGCCGGATGCGGTGCTGGCATCGCTGGACCTCTCCTGCTGGCGTTTTGCGTTCAACGGTGCCGAGCCGGTCAGCCCCGCCACGCTGGAAGCTTTTGCCGCGCGCTTTGCGCCGGCCGGCTTGCGGCGTGAAGCGCTGGCGCCGGTGTATGGGCTGGCCGAGTGTTCGGTTGGTCTCGCCTTCCCGCCGCCGGGGCGCGGGCCCCGCGTTGATCGCGTTCGCGCCGTACCTTTCACGCAGGCACGCCGTGCTGAGCCTGCAGCCAGCGGCGATGCCGCGGTGCAGATCGTCGCCTGCGGGCGGCCCTTGCCGGGGCACGAGGTGCGCGTTGTGGATCTTGCCGGCGACGAATTGCCGGAACGGCGCATTGGCCGGCTGGAATTCCGCGGCCCTTCCGCCACCGCGGGCTATTTCCGCAATCCGGTGGCGACCGCGCGCCTGTTCCGCGATGGCTGGCTCGATACCGGCGACATGGCCTATCTCGCCGACGGCGAGATCCACCTGACCGGCCGCATCAAGGACATGATCATCCGCGGAGGCCGCAACCTCTACCCCTACGAGCTGGAGCAGGCCGTCGGCGCGTTGCCGGGCGTGCGCCGCGGCTGCGTGGCGGTGTTTGCCTGTGCGCCGGCGGGGGGGGGCGAGCGTCTGGTCGTGCTGGCCGAAACACGCGAGCGCGACGCCACGGCCCGCGCCGCGCTGCAGCGGCGCATTGCGGACTGCACGCAAGCGGTGCTTGGTGAAGCGGCGGACGACATCGTGCTGGCGCCGCCGCATGCGGTGCTGAAAACCTCCAGCGGCAAGCTGCGCCGTGCTGCAACGCGTGACCGTTACCTCGCCGGCGAGCTGCGCCAGCGTGACTGGCCAGTGTGGGTGCAGGGCGTGCGCCTGTTCGCGCAAGGGCTCATGGCGCGTGCTCGGTTGCTGTTGCGGCTGGGCGGCCGGCGCCTGTGGTCGTGCTGGGCGCTGTGCGCCTTTGCATTGCTCGCGGCGCCCACCGCCTTGCTGCTGGCGTTGTGTCCGGTCCACGCGTGGTCGCGTGCCTGGGTGCATAGGGCCGCGCGCGGCTGGTTGCGGCTGTGCGGGCTCTCGATCGAGATGCCGGCGGTGCTTGCGGCGCCGGCGGGGCCGCACCTGCTGGTGTGCAACCACGCGAGCTACCTCGACGGCCTGCTGCTCAGCGCAATTCAGCCTCCGCACTATCGCTTCGTGGCGAAGGCGGAGCTGGCGCAGCAGCGCGTGGCTGGGCGCCTGATGCACGGGCTTGGCGCACTCTTCGTCGAGCGCCACGATGCGCTGCGCGGTGCGCAAGATGTTGCGCAGCTGGTCGATGCCTTGCGCGGGGGCGCGCGACTGGTGCTCTTCCCCGAGGGGACCTTCACCCGCGCAGCCGGGCTGCGCCGCTTCCATAGCGGTGCCTTCCTTGCCGCCGCCCACGCCGGCGTGCCGGTGGTGTGCACCGGCCTGCGCGGCAGCCGCGCCCTGCTGCGTGACGGCACCTGGCTGCCGCACCGCGAGCCGCTGAGCTTTGAACAAGGCGCCACACTGATGGCTGACGGAAACGACTGGCAGTCGGCGATGCGTTTGATGGCGAGCGTGCGCGCCGAGTTGCGGCGCTTGTGCGGCGAGCCGGATCTTGAAGCGGGCGCTCAGGACGGTGCGTGATCGCGCACGCGGGCCGCGTGGCTGGGTGCCGCGAGCGCGCTGCGCAGCAGTGCTGGCGTGGCGTGTTCGCTGTTGATGCTGAGCGTGATCGACGCTTCATCGGTATCGAGCGGATCGCTGTGTGCAAGCTGATGCGCCAGCACATCGGCGGTGGCTTCCGACGCATCCTGTTGCGACTGGGCTCGCGTTTGAAGACGCTTGATCAGCGTCGTCGCTTCGGCCTGACAGCTGAGGATGCGGCAGGGAACATCAACCTTCCGCGCAATGGCACGGAAGCCATCGCGCTGCCAGCGCTTGAGGTTGGCAGCATCGATGACCACGCTGTGGCCGTCAGCAAGCAGGCCGGCTGCGAGTTCTGTCAGTCGCGCATAGGTGGCGTGCGTAGCCTCCTCGGCGTAGATGCCGCCGTCGATCGGTGAACCGCTGCGGGTTGTTGCTGCGAGGCCGTTGAGACGCTTGCGCTCAACGTCGGAGCGCAGGCGCAGCGCGCCGACCAGTTCGAGCGCGAGGCCCGACCAGTACGATTTGCCGCTGCCGGATGGCCCGTGCATCAGCAGCAATTGCGGTTCAGGTTTGCGCAACGCTCGCGCGGCGCAGGCAAGGTAGCGCGCGCGCTCCGCCATCGCCTGCGGGTGGCTCGCGGCGTCCGGCTGCGCGGCACGAATGCCGGCGACGAAGGCGCGCACCAGCGCGCGGTAGGCGTGGTGGAAGCGCAGCGCCGCGAGGCCCGCATAATCGCCGCTGTGTTCGAGGTAGCGGTTCAGGAAGCGCCAGGCGTAATCGCCGCGGCCATGCGCTTCGAGGTCCATGAACAGGAAGGCCACTTCGCTGATCATGTCCACCCAGCGCAGGTCTGCACTGAACTCGATGCAGTCGAACACCTGTGGCTGGCCGTGCAGCAGCGCGATGTTGCCCAGATGTAGGTCGCCGTGGCCTTCGCGCACGAAGCCATCGCGCTTGCGTGCCGCGAAGAAGGCATCGAGACGCACGTACTCGGCCGCGCACCAGGCATCCAGCCGGCTCAGCAGCGCACCCTCGTCCGCGCTTTGCGCACTGGCGCGCAAAGGGGCGATCACGTTGGCGACAGGCGCCCAAACCGTCACGCGCGTGCCGTAGGGGTCATCGGCTCCGGTACGCGCGATGCGCTGATGGAAGTCCGATACCGTGTCGGCGATGGCATCGATGATCTCGGCCGTCAGCGCACTACGCGCCGCGATGCGGTCGAGCAGCGCGTCCTGCGGAAACTCGCGCATCTGCACCGCATAGTCGATCGCGTCGTCAACACCGTTATCGGTGCTGATGCGCGGCGACTGCAGGTCGCCGCAGATCGCGACGAGTGCAAGGTAGAGATCCGGCGCGAGGCGGCGGTTCAACCGCAGCTCGGCTTCGCAGTCCGCACGGCGGAGCGCGAGCGTATGGAAATCGACGAAGCCCAGATCGACCGGCTTCTTCAGCTTGTAGGCGAAGTCTCCGGTCAGCAGCACCCGCGAGATGTGGGTTTCCAGCAGCCGTACTTCACCGACCGGATGCGGATAGCATCCGGGCTGCCGCAGCGCTTCGACCAGCTGGCGCTGCAGGGCATCGGGATCGATCGAAGGGGCGTCGGGGTCCATGGTGATCGTCGGCGGGCCCGGCCGAAAGCGCGAGGGCCGGCCGCTTTTTCACCGTAGGCGACGCAGACTGGCAAAGCAATCGTGCGCGCCCGCGACGTTGATGCAGCGCTGATCTGCGCTACAGTCGCCGCCATGTCTGCCTTGCTCGAAACCCTTCCGCCGCAGCCGCGTGTGCTGCTTGATTCCAATACCGTGCTCGCGCTGTGGCTGTTCCGCGACCCCAAGCTGCCGTATCTGCGCGAAGCCTGCGAAGCGGGTCACTTCGTGTTGCTGGCGCGTGAAGAGACGTTGGAAGAGCTGCGCCGCGTGCTCGCTTATCCGCAATTCGCGGTGGCGCCCGATGCGCAGGCCGCACTGCTCGCCGAATACCGCGCGCGGGTCGAACTGGTGCCGGCGATCGAACCGGAATACCTGCTGCCGAAGTGCCGCGATACCGACGACCAGAAGTTCATCGAACTGGCGTTCACTGGCAACGCGAACCTGCTGCTGAGCCGCGACAAGGCGGTGTTGCGGCTGGCAAAACACCGCCTGCTGCGCGAACGCGTCGCGATCATCACGCCCGAGGCGTTCGAGCGCTGGCTGTCAGTCGCTGCGGGCTGATTTGCCGTTGCTGCGCTTGGCGCCGTCGTCGGCGACCTTGTTGGCCTGAAGCCAGCGTTTCGGGTCGTCCGGGTTAGGTAAGGGCCCGACTTCAGGGTTGGTCAGGTAGATGACGTTGCGTTGTGCGAGCTTGGCGTGGCGCAAGGATTCGGCGAACTCCTTTTGGAACGCCGCCTCGAATGAACCGTCGGCGATCGCGCGTTCGAGTCCGCGCTGCACGCGGTTCGCCAGTGCGGTATTGCCCTTGCGCACGAAGAAGTAGTCCGGCAGCGGGTAGTTGAGCGCGAGCGTCTCTTCGACCATCAAGTCCGGAAATCGCAGCGCGCGCGGTTCGATCTCGCGGTAGGGCTCATGCACGCCACGCGGGAAGTAATCGAATTTGCCGTTGGCCAGCATATCGAAAAGGTCTTCGTAGCTCTCGGTGGTCACTACGTTCAGGCCGTTGGCGCGCAGCACCTTGGTATCCAGCCAGTCTTTGAGCTGGCCGGCGTTCAAGGCCTTCAGGTCGTCGAGCGTGCGGACCGCGGCGAAGCGGGGCGCGAGTTTGCGATCGATGATGAAGATGCGGATGCCGAGGATGCCTTTGCGGATACAGATCGGGATTGCCTGCAGCCTCTGATTGAGTTCCCGGCCCGGCGGGTAGTTCGCGATGTCGACCAGCCCGCCGCGCTCGATCTCGGCCTGGATGCGCGCATTGGTCATCGGCTCGGAGACCTGCACCGCGCGCGCGGGGCCGTCCTCCTCAGCGGTCTTGTCGAGCGCCAGTTGCAGGATGCGGACCGGATAGGTGTAGCGGAAGTCAGTTGGATTGGCGCCGCGCGGGAAACGGATGATCGTTTCGCCCGCCTGGGCGGCCACCCCGATAACAAGGCTTGCAGCGAGCAGCAGGACGCGGACGCAGCGCGGCACGGAATACCCCTCGGTGTTTTTCCTCAAGCCTAGCGCGTTCGCCACGCGGGGGGTAGGGTCATTCGGTCTGCAGCGCGCGCTGGATCAAGCTTTCCACATCGCAGCCAGTGGGCAGGGTGCCGAAGCTGTAGCCCCAGTCACCCGCGAGGCGCGACCGGCAGAAGGCCTGTGCGATGCCGTCCGGCGCGTGTTGCAGCAGCAGTGCGGCCTGCAGCGCGAGCACAATGTCCTGTGCCAGCCGGCGTGCGCTGGCCGGGTTGAGTTCCGCCGCACTCAACGTGCGCTGCAGCTTGCCGATGAAGCGGTCGAAATCCGCGTTGCGACCGGCTGCGGGCGCCAGTTCGGCGGCAAGCGCTTCGGCTGCGTGCGGGCTGCGGCCGAGCGCACGGACCACATCCAGGCACATCACGTTGCCCGAGCCCTCCCAGATCGAATTCACCGGCATCTCGCGGTAGATGCGGGCGTGCGCGCCGGATTCGACGTAGCCGTTGCCGCCCATCACCTCCATCGCTTCGGCGGCGAGCTCCGGCCCGCGCTTGCACACCCAGTATTTGGCCGCGGGCGTGATCAGGCGGCGCAGGTGTTGCGAGGCATCGTCGTGTTCGTCGAAAGCGCGCGCGAGGCGTAGCGCGAGTGCGATGGCTGCTTCGACTTCCAGCGCCAGATCGGCCAGCACATTGCGCATCAGTGGCTGTGACACCAGCTTCGCGCCGAAGGCGCTGCGGTGGCGGGCGTGGTGCAGCGCGCGCGTGAGCGCTTGGCGCATCAGGCCGGTGGTGCCGAGTACGCAATCGAGCCGGGTGTAGGTGCCCATTTCAAGAATCGTCGGCACGCCGCGTCCGGCCTCGCCGAGCAGCGTGGCATAGGCACGCTGGAGCTCGACTTCGGACGAGGCGTTGGAGCGGTTGCCGAGCTTGTCCTTCAGGCGCTGCACCAGCACCGGGTTCTTCGTGCCGTCCGGCCGCCAGCGCGGCACGAAGAAGCACGACAACCCGCCGGGCGCCTGCGCCAGCACCAGATGCGCGTCGATCTGCGGGCAGGAGAAGAACCACTTGTGGCCGGTCAGCGCCCAGGCGCCGTGGCCATCGGGCTCTGCCCAAGTGGTGTTGGCGCGCACATCCGAGCCGCCCTGTTTTTCGGTCATGCCCATGCCGATCAGACCGCCGCGCTTGTGCGCGAAGGGCACGTCGCGCGGGTCGTAGTCGCGCGACATCAGGCGCGGCAGCCAGTCGCGGGTGAGCTGTGCGTCGCGCGCGAGCGCCGGAATCGCGCCGTAGGTCATCGTCGTCGGGCACAGCGATCCGGCCTCGATCTGCGCCTGCATCAGGTAGCCGGCCGCGCGCGCGGCGTGGGCGCCGGGGCGCGGTTCGGCCCACGGCGAGGCATGGAAGCCGCGCGCGACGATGCCGCGCATCAAGTCATGCCACGCGGGGTGGAATTCGACTTGGTCGACGCGGTTGCCGCGCGCATCGAAGGCCTGCAGCACAGGGCCGTAGGTGTTGGCGAGCCGGCCGGCCTCGAAGACCTCGACGCGCCCGAGCGCAGCGCCGGTCGCGCGTAGCGTGTTGGTCGCCCAGCCGGCACCCTCGCGGGCCGCCGCTTCGCGCAGCGCCGCGTCGGCATCGAACAGGTTGTAGTCGCCCAGGTCCGGAGACTGGTTGGTGACTTCATGCGTGGGCCAGCTCATCGCGCGACTCCTCGGTCAAGTGCCGTGCTGATTCTGCCGTACGTGGGCGTATGGATCACGCTGCGCTGCGGTATCCGGTACGCTTGCGCACCATGATGCGCATCACGCTTCCCCTGCACCGTATTGTTCCCGGCCTGTTTCCGCTGTTGGTGGCGACCGGCGCTTGTGCAACGACGATTGGCGAGCTGCAGGGCAGCGGCCACCTGAGCCCCTACGCCGGGCGCAGCGTCGAGGATGTGCGTGGCATCGTTACCGCCGTATCGCGCAACGGTTTCTGGCTGCAGGACGAAACGCCGGACGCGGACGAACGCACCGCCGATGCGGTGTTCGTCTACCTCGCCAAGGGCGCCAAGCCCGCGGTCGGCGACCGGCTCGGCGTGAGTGGCCGCGTCGGTGAATACCGCCCCGGCCGCAACCCGGACAATCTGACGGTCACGCAGATCGACGATGCGCGCTGGCAGCGCCTCGCAGCCGGTGTGCCCTTGCCGGCGCCGGCGCGCATCGGCGAAGGCGGACGTTTACCACCGACCACCGCGATTGCGCCCACCGTGGGCAATGTCGAAGCCGCACGTCGCGCGCTGGAGCCCGCGCGCTATGCGATGGATTTCTTCGAGAGCCTCGAAGGCATGCGGGTGGAAATCGACGATGCGATCGCCGTGAGCCCGCGGGGCAAGCGCGGCGAGCTGGTCGTGATCGCCGCAACGCAGGGGCAGAGCGGGCTGCGCTCGGCGCGCGGTGCGCTGACGATTGCGCCGGGGGCTTTCAATCCGCATCGCATCCTGATCGACGACAGCCTTGCCGCGACACCGGCCGGCGTGAAGGTGGGCGACCATCTGCGTGGCTTGCGTGGCGTGGTCGACTACGCCTATGGCAGCTACCGGCTCAAGCTCACCGAAACGCCGCAACTGGTGGCGCAAAGCTTGCCGGTCGAAACCACGCCGCCGCTCGCGCCGGGTCAGCTATCGGTCGCCGCCTACAACGTCGAAAACCTCGGCGGCGACGCAGCGCAGGCACGCTTCGATGCGCTCGCGCGGCAGATCGTCGGGCCCTTGCGTGCCCCGCATCTGCTGGCGCTTGAAGAGGTGCAGGACAGCAGTGGCACGCGCGACAACGGCGTGACCGACGCAACGCGCACGCTGACGCGGCTCGCCGACGCGATCCGCGCTGCAGGCGGGCCGGCGTACCGCTGGATCGACGTGGCGCCGGAGAACAACGCCGACGGCGGTGCGCCCGGCGCCAACATCCGGCAGGTGGTCCTGTACGACCCGGCGCGGGTGCAGCTCGACGGCAGCGCTGGCGGGGCGCGCGAAGCGGTGGCGATCGGCGTCGGTGGCAAGCTGCAGCCGGCGGCGGGGCGCATCGCGCCGGATGACTCGGCCTTTGAATCCAGCCGCAAGCCGCTGGTTGCACAGTTCAGCGTCTGTCTCTTAT
>CAMFLH010000010.1 GCA_945957295.1 uncultured Uliginosibacterium sp. | reverse complement strand
TAGGCTCCGGTCTCGTGGGCTCGGAGATGTGTATAAGAGACAGGCCGAGAGGGCCATGTGGCCCTCGCCGGGTAGCGATGCGATCAGCGCGGCAAGTTTGTCGGCGCCACGCGCCACCAGCCCCAGCACGGCGCCCTGCGCAGCGTAATGCCGCGCGAGCGCCTCACCGATGCCACTCGATGCGCCGGTGAGGAATACCCGCTGCCGCGCGGTGCCGCTCACTTGCGGCCGCGCTCGCTACGGGCTCGCGCGATCAGCTGATTGACCACCGCGAGCGTACCTTCGAGCGAATTGGTCATACTCGGCGCGGTCATGTACTTGCCATCCACCGCCAGCGTCGGCACACCCTGGATCTGATACGACGCAGCCACCTGCGTAGCGCGCTGCAGCTTGCTGGCGACCGAGAAGGAGCGGAAGTTCTCGTTGAACTTGGCAACGTTGACGCTGTTCTTCTGCAGCCAGGCGTTGCGCGCAGCTTCGTCTTCCAGGTTCACGCGGTCGTTGTGGATGGCCGAGAAAGTCAGCATCGACATCCGCTCCGTCTCACCCATCAGCTCATAGGTCAGGTACATCTTCGCCAGCACCGTCCAGGCATCGCGATTGAAGGTGATCGGGATGCGACGGAACTGCACATCCTTGGGCAGCTGCTTGAGCCAGGCTTCAAGCACCGGTTCGAGCTCATGACAGTGCGGGCAACCGTAGGAGAAGAACTCCAGCACCTCGATGCGATCACCGCTCTCGGTCGGCCGCGCCGGGTTGATGACGCGGAAATCCTTGCCCGCCTGCAGCGCCTTCTGCGCAAACGCGCGCGAGGACATGGCCGCTACGGCGGCGAGCGAAACGATCTGCTTGAAGAGGTCACGACGATTCATGCGTTGGGGCTCCGATAATGGGTTCAGTGACCCGACTGCGTGGCGGCAGGGGTCGATGCTTTGACCTTGACCACGTTCGATTCGATCCCGGCCTGCGCCAACTGCGCACGCGCGGCGTTCATGTCTTCAGGTTTTGCGTACGGGCCGATGCGCACGCGATGCAGCGTGCCCTTGTCGCCAGCCTCGACGCGCTGCACGCTCGCTTCGACCCCCATCAGCGCCAGCCGCGCCTTGAGGTTATCGACCTCGGAGGGGTCGGCAAACGCGCCAAGCTGCAAATAGAAACGCTCAGCCGATTCGGCCTGCGCCGTAGGCTTGGCGTTCTGGGCCGGCGGCAGCGCGGCCTGATCACCCTTGGGCAGAATGTCGTAGAAGTCGAACTTCTTGTCGCCGTCCGGCGCCGACTGCGCCGCCGGTTGTGCCGGTGTGGTGGCGGCCTGCTCTGCAGGTTTCTCGACCGGCTTGTCGCCCGGTTTGCCGGGCAACGCGATTGGCGCACCGCCGATGCTCTGCGCCGCCTCGGGTTTGCTGCCCGCCTTCTGGAAGTCGTACGGCCGCGAGAAGTACCAGGCGAGCGCGGCTGCAATCAATACACCGATGATGAGACCGACAAAGACGCCGATCAGGGTACTGCCCTGGCTGCTGTTACGCGCGGGCTGGGGACGCGGTTTCTGGGCGCGGCTCATCGTGAATGCACGGTTGACGGATAACGGGCAAGTATAGCGTGCTGCCCGTTGCGTTGCGCCGGAGCCCCTGCGGCTTTGTCCAGCGGGGCTTTGCCGGTAGAGTTTCGGATTCGTCCGGCAGCATCGTGCAGCCGGCCCGCAGCCCGCTTTTCCACCATACAGAATCGCCCGTGCGCCTGTTCCGCCTGATCAAGATCGTGCATGTCAGCCTGCGTTTCGGGCTGGACCGGATTGTCCTCGACAGTACTTCCGAACGTTTGTCGACGTGGGCCGGCCGGCTGCTGTTCTGGCGCGACCTCTCGGCGCCGCGCGCGGTGCGGCTGCGTGAAGCGCTCGAATCGCTCGGTCCGATCTTCGTCAAATTCGGCCAAGTGCTCTCCACGCGGCGCGACCTGATCCCGCCCGACATCGCCGACGAACTGGCGAAGCTGCAGGATCGCGTGCCGCCCTTCCCGACCGAACAGGCGCTGGCCGTGATCGAGGCCGAGTACGGCCGCTCGGTGGATCAGGTGTTCAAGCGCTTCGATCGCAAGCCGATCGCCTCGGCGTCCATCGCGCAGGTGCACTTCGCCGAGCTGCACGACGGCACGGAAGTGGCCCTAAAAGTGGTACGGCCAGGTATCGAGCGCGTGATCGAGCATGACCTGGGGCTGCTCGAAGCGGCTGCCTACCTGATCGAGCGGGTGTGGGTGGATGGCCGACGGCTCAAACCGCGCGAGGTGGTGGCGGAGTTCGCCAAGCATCTGCGTGACGAGCTGGATCTGATGCGCGAAGCAGCCAACTGCTCGCAACTGCGGCGCAACTTCAAGGGCTCGCCGTTGCTGGTGGTGCCCGAGGTGTATTGGGATTACTGCTCGTCGCGCGTGATGGTGATGCAGCGCATGGTCGGCACGCCGATTTCGCAGTTGGATCGCCTGCGCGAGCAAGGCGTGAACCTGCCGGCGCTGTCGCGTGCCGGCGTGGAGATCTTCTTCACGCAGGTGTTCCGCGACGGCTTCTTTCACGCCGACATGCACCCGGGCAACATCTTCGTGTCGGCCACCGGCAAGTACATCGCGCTTGACTTCGGCATCATGGGCACGCTGGAAGAGCGGGACAAACAGTACCTGGCGCAGAACTTCATCGCCTTCTTCCGCCGCGACTACAAGCGCGTCGCCCAGGCGCATGTGGACGCAGGCTGGGTGCCGGCCGGCACTCGAGTCGATGAGTTCGAGAGCGCGATCCGCGCCGTGTGCGAGCCGATCTTCGACAAGCCGCTCAAGGACATCTCCTTCGGCAAGACGCTACTGCGGCTTTTCCAGACCGCACGCCGCTTCCAGATGGAGGTGCAGCCGCAACTTGTACTGCTGCAGAAGACCTTGCTCAACATCGAAGGTCTCGGCCGCGAACTCGATCCGGAACTGGATCTGTGGAAGACCGCCAAGCCCTTCCTCGAACGCTGGATGAACGAGCAGATCGGCTGGCGCGCCTTCGTTCGCCACGTCGAGGAAGAGGCGCCGAACTGGGCAATGTACTTCCCGCAGTTGCCGCGCTTGGTCCATCAGGCGCTGCAACACGAAGACCGCGATGCACTGCGTGAATCGCTGGCCCAGATCGAGCGCCAGCAGGTACGCACTGCAACCTGGTTGCGCGTGCTCGGGTTCGCTGCGCTGGTGCTGGCCGCGGTCGAGGTCTGGCACCTCTGGCACGGCTGAATTCCGGCCGTTTTGGCGGTGCAAAAAAACGGGAAATACTCAATCGCATCAGGGCTATAATCGCGCCCGATCGATTGCGCCGGCGTCATCCGTAACACCGGCTCAGGCTGTCGAGTAGGGCCTCCGGCGTTGCCGGGGGCTTTTTACTGGCCTCGCGCACCCGTCGGGTGTGCCGCATCCCTCTCCCTGACCATGCTGCTGAGCTTTGTCATTGCCTACTGGCTGATCTCCATCGGAATCGGCCTCTACGCCGCGCTGCGGGTACACAACAGCCGCGACTACGCCGTCGCTGGCCGCAGCTTGCCGATGTACATCGTCACCGCGACGGTGTTCGCGACCTGGTTCGGCTCTGAAACCGTGCTGGGCATTCCCGCGACCTTCCTGAAGGAAGGCCTGCACGGCGTGGTGGCCGACCCCTTCGGCTCTTCGCTGTGCCTGATCCTGGTCGGCCTGTTCTTCGCCAAACCGCTGTACCGCCTGAACTTGCTGACGATTGGCGACTACTACCGCCAACGCTTCGGCCGCACGGTCGAGATCATCACGACGATCTGTATCGTGATCTCGTATCTGGGCTGGGTCGCGGCGCAGATCAAGGCGCTCGGGCTGGTGTTCAACGTGCTGTCGGACGGCGGCATCTCGCAGGATATGGGCATGGTGCTCGGCGCCGGTTCGGTGCTGATCTACACGCTGTTCGGCGGCATGTGGTCGGTAGCGATCACGGACTTCATCCAGATGATCGTGATCGTGATCGGCTTGCTCTTCATTGGCTGGGAAGTGTCGGATCAGGTCGGCGGCGTCGGCGTGGTGGTCAACCACGCCCTGGAACACGGCAAGTTCAACTTCCTGCCGGAACCGACCATGTCGGCGATCGTGCCCTTCATGGCGGCCTGGATGACGATGATGCTGGGCTCGATCCCGCAACAGGATGTCTTCCAGCGCGTGCAGTCCTCCGCCAACGAGAAGATCGCCGTGCGCGCGTCGGTACTTGGCGGCTCGCTGTACTTCGTATTCGCCTTCGTGCCGATGTTCCTCGCCTATTCGGCAACGCTGATCGCGCCGGATCTGGTCGCCAAGTACATCGACAGCGATTCGCAGCTGATCCTGCCCGAACTGGTGCTGCAGAAAGCGCCGCTGTTCGCGCAGATCATGTTCTTCGGCGCGCTGCTGTCGGCGATCAAGAGCTGCGCCTCGGCAACCCTGCTGGCGCCATCGGTGACGTTCTCCGAGAACCTGCTGCGGCCGCTCATTACCGCGTGGCGGCCGAACCTCACTGACCATCAATTCCTGCGCATCATGCAAGCCGTGGTACTGGTGTTCACCGTGAGCGTCACCTACATCGCCATGAATTCCAAGCTGTCGATCTACGGCCTGGTGGAGAACGCCTACAAGGTCACCTTCGTAGCCGCCTTCGTGCCGCTGGTCACCGGCCTTTACTGGAAGCGCGCCACCAACCAGGGCGCGATCGCATCGATGGTGCTGGGTTTGATGTCCTGGCTGACCTGTGAGGCGATGGCCGCGATGCCGACGCCGCCAGAATGGATCGCCACCTGGCCGCCACAGTTCGTCGGCTTTCTGGTCGCGATCTTCGCGATGGTGCTGTTCTCCCTGCTGCCGCAAAAGATCCGCAACAGTGGCGTACTGGTTGGCCACAGCGGCCCGGTCGGCTATCACCCGGCTGCCGGCCACGGCCCTCACCACGGTAGCGAGCCCGCTGCGCATCCGCACCACGGTGCTGCACGCCCACCCCATCCGCAGCCCTGAGTTCGCAAGGCTCGCCAAACAAGGGGTCGTCTCCCGCCCGGGGAGCGGCCCCTTGTTGCATTTTTGGGGTGCCGGGCGAGCCGTGCTACCGTTGTGAACGAGCCGCCGCATTGGCGCAGGACACCGGTTTGCCATCCACTCCACGCAATCATCTTCCGCGCGATCTCGCCATCGCCGTCACGCTGCTGACGACGTATGCCTGCCTGCATCCATTCTCCGGCTGGCATTCGATCGGCGTCGGGCCGTTCGACTTTCTCGCCGCCCCGTGGCCCCGCTACTTCACCGGGCTCGACATCGGCCTGAACGTGCTTGGCTTTGCACCGATCGGCTTCGCGTGGGGCACCGTGTTGTCGCGTGGCATGCCTCCGGGTCGCCGGGTGCTGGTCGTGTGGATCGCGGCAACGCTGCTGAGCCTCTCGATCGAGACGATCCAGAACTATCTGCCAACCCGCGTCGCAAGCAATCTCGACCTTCTCGCTAACAGCATCGGCGGCCTGCTTGGGGCGATTCTGGCGCTGCGTTTCGGGCGCATCTTCGATGACAACGGTGCGCTGGCACACTGGCGCGAACGCCGTATCCTGCCGGGCCGCACCGGCGGCTTCGGCCTGCTGGTGGTCGGCCTGTGGTGGGTGTCGCTGCTAAATCCGAGCAGCTACCTGTTCGCTAACGGTGACCTGCGCAACCTGATCGACCTGACCCCCAGCTACGCGCTGACCGGCCACGGTTTCCTGCGCGTAGAGCTTGCGCTCACCGCAGCGAATACGGTGGCGATCGGCTTGCTGGCGCGGCACGCGATGCGCTCACCCTCGCTGCTGCTGGCCACCACCGTGCTGCTGGCCGGCATTGGGGTGAAGACGCTGGCCAGCTCGCTGTTCCTGGTGCCCGCGCAACCCTGGCACTGGGCCACACCGGGCGGGCTACGCGGGCTCGCGATCGGTATCGCCCTGCTGGCATTGTTCTGGCGGGCCAGCGTGCATACTCGCCACACCTTAATCGGCCTCGCACTGATGACCGCAACCGCGCTGGTCAACCTCGCCCCCGACAACCCCTACTGGGATGCCATGACCCGCATCCGCCAGCAAGGCCATGTGCTGAATTTCCACGGCCTGACCGAGCTGGTCGGCAGCTTCTGGCCCTTCTTTGCGCTGCTGTGGCTGAGCTTCGGCACGCGGCGCGCGGAGAAGGTGCAATGAGCGCGTTCGCCGAAGCCCTGATCACATGGCAGCAACAGCATGGCCGTCACGATCTACCCTGGCAGGCAAGTCGCGACGCCTACCGTGTGTGGCTATCCGAGATCATGTTGCAGCAGACGCAGGTGGATACGGTAATCCCGTACTACCAGCGTTTCCTCGCTCGCTTTCCCGATCTGGCCTCGCTCGCGGCCGCGCCGGTCGACGACGTATTGGCGCTCTGGAGCGGACTCGGCTACTACGCGAGGGCACGCAACCTGCACGCCGCCGCGCAGCAGGTCGTGTGCTTGCATGGCGGCCGTTTCCCCGCTACAGCCACTGAGATCGCGGAGCTACCCGGAATCGGCCGCTCAACCGCAGCAGCCATTGCAGCATTCTGCTTTGGCGAACGAGCCGCGATTCTCGATGGCAATGTAAAGCGGGTGCTCGCGCGGCACTTCGGCATCGAAGGCTTTCCCGGCGTACGCGCGGTCGAACAATCGATGTGGGCGCTCGCCGAATCGCTGTTGCCCGCGCAGGGCGTGGATACCTACACCCAGTCGCTGATGGATCTTGGCGCCACGGTGTGCACGCGCAGCCGCCCTCGCTGCGCCGAATGCCCGGTTACGAACAGCTGCGTGGCACGTCAACAGGGCCGCCAAGCGGAACTCCCGACACCCCGCCCGACGCGCGTGGTGCCCGAGCGGCAAAGCCGGGTGCTGATTGCCTGCAACGGCGGTGCGGTACTGCTGCAGAAGCGGCCGGCGCACGGCATCTGGGGCGGCCTTTATGCACTGCCCGAAATCCCGGACGAACTCGATGCCGAAGCCCATGCGCTGACACTCGGGCTACGTGTGGTCGGCGTGGCCAAAGCCCTGCCGCCACTGCGGCACGCCTTCACCCACTTCCGCCTGACGCTTGAGGCGTTAGTGCTGGATGTGGTGGGCGAAGGTGTGCGCGACCCGGCCTGGCGCTGGGCCGGGTCGCAGGAATGGGATTCGCTTGGCCTGCCAACGCCGGTCCGGCGCCTGCTCGACAGCCTCTGAGAGTGCGCCGCTCAGGCGTCCTGCTTGAGCAAGCCGCGCTGTACAAGAAACTGTTGGATGATGGTGAGCCGCATCAGCGGGTCCTCGAGTTCCAGCAACTTCTGTTTGGCCTTCACAGGAATCGGCAGGATCTCGGTATAGCGATAGCCGACCCAAGCGGCGTCGTCGAAGCGGTGCGGCGCCGGAATCGCGGTGTCACCCGCATCTGCGACGACCGCCTGCAGCAAGGGCAGGGTGTCGGCGAGGGTTTCCGGCGGCGCCTGCACCGCAGGCTCCGGCATCCATTCGACCACTGCACGCAGCAGACCATCAGGCTGGGCGACCGCATGGGCAATGCGGAAACGACGCTCACCGGTCACCACGATCTGCAGGATGCCGGGCTGATCCATATCCCACTCGACGATGCGCGCGCTCGTGCCGACTTGCGCTGGGGTGGCCGGGGCACCGACTTCCTCACCCTCTTCGATCAAGCACACGCCGAAGCTGCTGCCATCCCGAATGCAGGCCTTGACCATGTCCATGTAGCGCACTTCAAACACTTTAAGCGGCAGGCGCGCTTCCGGAACCAATACGGTATGCAGCGGAAACAACGGGAGTTCGGCGGGCAGTTCAGGCATCGGATCGGTCTCGCGGGGCGAGCGAAACGCGCGCCGTGTGAAGTGGTGGAAGTGTGCCATGTTTTACCGCGCGCACCCGACTCAGGCGCACGCAATCTCTGTGCCATAATCGTTTCCACAGAATCGAGGAAACCCCATGGACGACAACAAGGCGAAAGCACTTCAGGCCGCGCTGGCCCAGATCGAGAAGCAGTTCGGCAAGGGCTCCATCATGCGGATGGGCGACGGCGAGGTGGAGTCGGACATCCAGGCGGTGTCGACTGGCTCCCTCGGGCTGGACATTGCATTGGGCATCGGCGGCCTACCGCGCGGCCGCGTGATCGAGATCTACGGCCCGGAATCCTCCGGCAAGACCACGCTGACGCTGCAGGCGATTGCCGAAATGCAGAAGATGGGCGGCGTGGCGGCCTTCATCGACGCCGAGCACGCGCTCGACGTGTCCTACGCGCAGAAGCTTGGCGTGAATGTTGGCGACCTGCTGATCTCGCAGCCGGATACTGGCGAGCAGGCGCTCGAAATCGCTGACATGCTGGTCCGCTCGGGTGGTGTCGACATCCTGGTCATCGACTCGGTCGCTGCGCTGACGCCGAAGGCCGAAATCGAGGGCGAAATGGGCGACCAGCTGCCCGGCCTGCAGGCCCGCCTGATGTCGCAGGCACTGCGCAAGCTGACCGGCAACATCAAGCGCACCAACACGATGGTCATCTTCATCAACCAGATCCGCATGAAGATCGGCGTGATGTTCGGCAACCCGGAAACCACAACCGGCGGTAACGCGCTGAAGTTCTACGCCTCAGTGCGTCTGGACATCCGCCGTACCGGCACGATCAAGAAGGGCGACGAGGTGATCGGCTCGGAGACCAAGGTCAAGGTCGTCAAGAACAAGGTCTCGCCGCCGTTCAAGGAAGCGCACTTCGACATCCTCTACGGCGAAGGCATCTCGCGTGAAGGCGAGATCATCGACATGGGTGTCGAGCAACGCTTCGTCGACAAGAGCGGCGCTTGGTACGCCTATAACGGCGAGAAGATCGGCCAAGGCAAGGACAATGCGCGCGAGTTCCTGCGCTCGCATCCTGAGATTGCGCGAGAGATCGAAAACAAGATCCGTGTTCAGCTGGGCCTGCCGGAGTTGCCGGCTGGGGAAGCTGCCGCGGCCTGAGCGGGCCACGAAAGCAGGCGATGAGCAGCGACGAGCTGAAAGCCCGCGCGCTGCGCACGCTGGCGCAGCGCGAGCACAGCCGGGCCGAACTGGCGCGCAAGCTCGCCGCGCATGGCGAGCCGGAGGCGGTCGAAGCGGTGCTCGAACGGATGAGCGAGCTGGGCCTGCTGTCCGACGCCCGCTTCGCCGAAAGTTATGTGCGCAGCCGCGCCGGCAGGCTGGGCCAGCGACGCATCCAGCACGAGCTCGCACAGCGCGGCGTGGATCAGGACACGATCAGCGACGCGCTAGCGAGCGAGTTGGGCGAAACAGAGCTGGAACGCGCCCGAGCCATATGGGCACGCAAGTTTGACAATGTGCCGGGCGATGCAAAGGAATGGGCGCGCCAGGCGCGCTTTCTGACCGCCCGCGGATTTTCCGCGGAGGTCGTGAGAAAAGTGTTGAAAGAGCCGTTCGATGAGTCTGCTTAAGGTAGGCGGTCTATCCAAGCGCTACAAGGCGCGCACCGTCGTGCGCGATGTTGGCTTCGAAGTCGGCAGCGGTGAGGTCGTCGGCCTGCTTGGCCCCAACGGTGCCGGCAAGACGACCTGCTTCTACATGATCGTCGGCCTGGTCCGCGCCGATGGCGGCAAGATCATCCTTGACGACAAGGAGATCACCCACCTGCCGATCCACAAGCGGGCACATCTGGGCTTGTCCTACCTGCCGCAGGAAAACTCGGTATTCCGCAAATTGACGGTCGCCGAGAACATCCTCGCGGTGCTCGAACTGCAGAAGCTGCCAAAGAATCAGCTCACGGCACGGCTCGACCAGCTGCTGGGCGAACTGGGCATCACGCACCTGCGCGACGCCACCGCGATGTCGCTGTCGGGGGGCGAGCGCCGCCGCGTTGAGATCGCACGCGCGCTGGCCACCAACCCGCAGGTGATCCTGCTCGACGAGCCCTTTGCCGGCGTCGACCCGATCGCCGTGATCGACATCCAGAAGATCATCCGCTTCCTGAAGGATCGCAACATCGGTGTGCTGATCACCGACCACAACGTGCGCGAGACGCTGGGTATCTGCGATCGCGCCTACATCATCACCGAAGGGGTGGTGCTCGCCAGCGGCCGCCCTGACGAAATCGTCCAGAACGACAAGGTTCGCGAGGTCTACCTCGGCGAACATTTCCGACTCTGATCGCGCAACCCCCACGATGAAGCCCTCGCTCCAGCTCCGCATCTCCCAGCAGCTCGCGCTGACGCCGCAACTGCAACAGTCGATCAAGCTGCTGCAGCTATCGACACTGGAGCTCAACAGCGAAATCGAGCGCATGCTGCTCGAGAATCCCTTGCTCGAGCGGGAAGACGCCGAATCGGACCCGGAATCCTGGGGCCAGTCCGCCACCGCCCCGAGCGGCGACGAACGCACCGACAACGCCAACGAAGTCGCCGCCGAAGCAGCCGAGACCTCGCCCGAACCCAGCGAGCCGAGCTTCGACGATGCCGGCAGCTACGACGACGGCCCCACCGAGTGGTCCGGCGAAGGCGGTGGCAGCGGTAATCGCGACGATGACGACGAGACGGACTTCCAGGAGTTCCGCGCCGCTCAAACGAGCCTGCGCGATCATCTGGACGCGCAAGTTTCCCTGATGCCCTTGTCGGATCGTGATCGCGCGCTGCTGCGTTTCATGATCGAAGCGCTCGACGACGATGGTTACCTCACGCAGCCGCTCGAAGAACTGCTGGAACTGCTGCCGGCCGAATTCGAAGTCGACGTCGACGAACTGCAGATTGCACTGGCGCATCTGCAAAACCTCGACCCACCCGGTATCGGCGCCCGCAGCCCGGGTGAATGCCTGAAGCTGCAGTTGCGTTTGCTGCCCGAGAGCGCAGCGCGCGACGCCGCGATGGTGATCGTCGAACAGCATCTGGAGTTGCTTGCCGCGCGAGACTTCGTGCGCCTGAAACGGCATCTCGGTTGCAGCGACGAGACCCTGCGCGAAGCGCATCAGCTCGTCTGCAGCCTCGATCCACGCCCTGGTGCGCGCTTTGCCGCAGTCGAGACGCGTTATGTGATCCCGGATGTGATCGTGCGCAAAGTGCGCGGCCACTGGAATGCGACACTGAATCCGGACGCAATGCCCAAGCTGCGGATCAACCAGCTCTACGCCGGCATCCTGCAGCAGCACCGTGGTTCGGCCGGATCGCTGGCCGGGCAACTGCAGGAGGCGCGCTGGATGATCAAGAACGTGCAGCAACGGTTCGACACGATCCTGCGGGTCTCCCAGGCAATCGTTGACCGCCAGCGGCAGTTCTTCGATTATGGGGACGTGGCGATGCGTCCGCTGACACTGCGCGAAATCGCAGAGCAGCTTGATCTGCATGAATCGACGATCTCGCGGGTGACCACACAGAAGTACATGGCCACGCCAAGAGGTATCCTTGAACTGAAGTATTTTTTCGGCAGCCACGTCGCCACGGATTCTGGCGGCGCGTGTTCAGCTACGGCGATTCGTGCGCTGATTCGCCAGCTGGTCGCGGCAGAGGATCGCAAAAAACCGCTTTCCGATGCGCGGATTGCCGAGCTTCTCGGCCAGCAGGGGATAGTCGTTGCGCGACGCACCATCGCAAAGTATCGCGAGTCGCTCAACATCCCGCCGGTCAGCCAGCGCAAGATGATCTGAGAGGATAAATCATGAACCTGAACATCACCGGACACCATCTCGAAGTTACCGCCGCCCTTCGCGACTACGTAACGTCGAAACTGGATCGCGTGATTCGCCACTTTGATCATGTCACCAGCGTGAACGTGATCCTGTCGGTGGATAAGCTGAAGCAAAAGGCGGAAGTGACGGTACATGTACGCGGCAAGGACATTTTCGTCGAGAGCATCGATGAAGATCTGTATGCCGCAATCGACGCCATGACGGACAAACTGGACAGGCAGGTTCTCAAGCACAAGGAAAAGTCCTACGATCACGGCCACGAGGCGCACAAGCGCCAATCTGCAGAATCGTAATCACGGTCGCTCTAGTGAATCCCGGCGCGTAAGCTTGCGGAAAGCCCCCGCGCCGAACATGAGCTGACCCCGGATCTGCGCGCCTTCGGGCGCGCAGTGCATTTCTGAACCCCAAGCATGAATCTCATCGCCCCGCTGCTGCCGCCGTCCAACGTGCTCGTCGACCTTGACGCGAGCAGCAAGAAGCGCGTTTTCGAACAGGCCGGCCTGCTCTTCGAAAACCATCAGGGACTCGCGCGCAGCGCCGTCTACGACGCGCTATTCACGCGCGAAAAGCTCGGCTCTACCGGGCTCGGTCAAGGTATTGCGATCCCGCACGGCCGCATCAAGGGCCTGCGCGACGCCGTCGGCGCCTTCATCCGCCTCGCCCAACCGGTGCCCTTCGAGGCGCCGGACGGCAAGCCGGTGAACCTGATGTTCGTGCTGCTGGTGCCCGAAAGCGCCACCGAACATCACCTGCGGCTGCTGTCGGAACTGGCGCAGATGTTCTCCGACCGCAGCTTCCGCGATGCCCTGACACTGGCCAGCGATGCATCCGAGGCACACACCCTGTTCGTGAACTGGAACCCGAATGCGGCGAACTAGCGTCGCCCGCATCTACGAGGACAACCGCGACCGGCTTGGCTTGAGCCATCTTGCGGGTCCGCTGGACGTCGAGGTACAGGTCCCGAACGAGAAGGTGTGGCCGGCCGAACTGGTCGGCCACCTCAACATCATCCACCCCAACCGCATCCAGGTGATGGGCGAAGCGGAACTGGGCTGGATTCGCCGTCAGGCGCGTGACAAGGTTCAGCATCAGCTGGAAAGCATCCTGTTGGCGCATCCGCCGGCGATGATCGTGGCGGACGGTTGTGAAGTGCCCCCGCTGATCCAGAGCGCATTCGAAAGCGCGCGCGTCGCGATGTTCACGACCTCTGCCGAAACGGCCCGCGTGATCGATTCGCTGCGCACCTATCTCGCGCGCAACCTCGCCGAAAAGACTTCGCTGCACGGCGTGTTCATGGACGTACTCGGGCTCGGCGTGCTGATCACTGGCGATTCGGGCGCCGGCAAATCCGAACTTGCGCTGGAACTGATCTCGCGCGGTCACGGCCTGGTGGCAGACGACGTGGTCGAGGTTTCGCGCATCGCGCCCGGCGTGCTTGAGGGACGCTGTCCGCCGATGTTGAAGGACTTCCTCGAAGTCCGCGGCCTCGGCATCCTCAATATCCGCACGATCTTCGGCGAGACGGCCTGCCGTCGGAAGATGAAGCTCAAGCTGGTCGTGCATCTGCACCGCCAGATCCGCGGCGAAAGCCCGCAGATGCCCCGCCTGCCGCTGGAAGACGACATGCAGGACATCGTGGGGGTGCCGACGCGGCGCGTCACCTTGCCCGTCGCGGCCGGCCGCAACCTTGCGGTGTTGCTGGAAGCGGCAGTGCGAAATACCATTCTTCAGTTACGTGGCATAGACTCGATGCAGGAATTCGTTGATCGCCAACGCTCGGCGCTGGATCTCGACGAAGAAGACCTGTAAGCCGACCGTCTTCACCGCGGCCGCGTGATCCGCGGCCAACATCTCGCCCAAATTCTCTCTCCGGAGGCCTTGCATGAAGAAGCTCGTGATCCTGGCTGCAGCACTGGCCGCGCAGTTCGCGTTGTTCCCCGCCCATGCCGCAGACGAAGCCAAGAAGCCGACTGCGCAGCAGGAAAAGATGAAGGTCTGCAACGAAAAGGCGGCCGGCATGAAGGGCGACGAGCGCAAGAAGTTCATGAGTGACTGCCTCAGCGCAAAGCCGGCCGCAGCGGCCGAAGCCGACGCGAAAGCGCCGACTGCGCAACAGGACAAGATGAAGGCCTGCAATGAGAAGGCGACAGGCAAGAAGGGTGATGAGCGCAAGAAGTTCATGAGCGAATGCCTCAGCGCAAAACCCGCGGCAGCTGATGCGCCCACGGCCGACATCAAAGCCGAGACCAAGCCTGCTAGCTCGCAACAGGACAAGATGAAGGTCTGCAATGAAAAGGCGAGCGGCAAGAAGGGCGATGAGCGCAAGAAGTTCATGAGCGAATGCCTCAAGGGCTAAACGCAGCCGCCTCAACAAAAACCCCGCCCGATGGCGGGGTTTTTGTTTGGTGCCAAGGATTACCGCTCAAGCGCCGCTAGAATTCAGGGCCGGATATGGCAGGAGACGGCGATGGCCGAGCCAGTGCTGATCGTGATGTGCAACTTCCCCGACGCAGCAAGCGCCGAGCGCGCCGCGCACAGTCTGGTGGAACGTCGGCTCGCGGCGTGCGTCAACATCCTTGCGCCGATTCGTTCGGTCTATCGCTGGCAGGGTGCCATCGAGCAGACCAACGAAGTGCCGCTGATGATCAAGACCGCCGCCTCCCGTTACGCCGCGCTTGAAGCGGCACTGCTGGCGGAACACCCCTACGAGGTGCCCGAGATCCTCGCTGTGGAAGCAAATCGTGGCGCGGCGGCCTACCTTGAGTGGGTGGCTGACGTGACCGAACCTGACGAACATTTGCCCGACGGGCTCTAGACACAAACCGATGAAGTTCCTCATTTCGCTGTTGCTCTGCAGCCTCACGACGACCGCACTGGCGGCCCCGGATCTGCTTGAACCCGAGAAGGCGTTCAGCGTCACGGCACAGGTAAAGGATCCCCGCTCCGTATCGCTGCACTTCACGATCGAGAAGGGGTACTACCTCTACAAGCACCGCTTTGCGTATGAACCACAGGATGCTTCGCTGAAACTCGCGGCCGCCAGTTACCCGGCAGGTGAGCGCAAACAGGACGAGTTCTTTGGCGAGGTTGAGATCTTTCGCGGCGATCTGGCGGTCAGCGTCCCGGTTGCGTCGGGCGAAGTGCGCGATGGCCAGCAACTGAGTGTCACCTACCAGGGCTGCGCAGATGTGGGCGTCTGCTACCCGCCGCAGACCACGCTCGTAACGCTGGGTGGCGCAGAGGGCGGCGGTTTGCTGTCGCGTGCACTTGGCAAGCTCGGTGCGCGCGGGGACGCATCGCCGGCTGCGACGAGCGTGAGCCCGACCATCGCGGCGGCGCCGCCTGTGAGTGCTGACGAGAGCGGGCGCCTGGCTGGGCTGTTGAGCACCGGCAAGCTCTCGCTGATCCTGCTGAGCTTCTTCGGGGCCGGCCTACTGCTCGCCTTCACCCCGTGCATGCTGCCGATGCTACCGATCCTGTCGGGCATCATCGTGGGCCAGGGGGCGCATGTCACGCGTGCGCGCTCGGCCGCGCTGGCAGGTGTGTACGTGCTCGGCATGGCGCTCACCTATGCCGTTGCCGGCGTCGCGGCAGGGCTGTCCGGCACGCTGTTGTCCGCGGCTTTGCAGAACGCGTGGGTGCTCGGCGGCTTTGCGGCGATCTTCGTCGTACTCGCCTTCGCGATGTTCGGTTTTTACGAGTTGCAGTTGCCGACGGCCCTGCAAAGCCGACTCTCGGACCGCGCCAACCATCAGCGCGGTGGCTCCGTGCTGGGGGTTGCCGTGATGGGCGTACTGTCGGCATTGATCGTCGGCCCGTGCGTCGCGGCGCCGCTGGCCGGCGCTCTGCTCTACATCGCCAAGACCGGCGATGCGTGGCTCGGCGGTTTTGCGCTGTTCGTGATGGCGCTCGGCATGGGCGCGCCGCTGATTCTGATTGCTGTTGCAACACGGGGCTTGCTGCCGCACGCCGGACCGTGGATGGAGTCGGTCAAGCGCAGCTTTGGCGTGATCCTGCTTGCACTCGCGCTTTGGCTGGTGACACCGGTGCTACCGCAGGTTGTCGTGATGCTGGCTTGGGCTGCGCTAGCGATCGTCTGCGCGGTGTTCCTGCATGCGCTCGACCCACTGCCGCCGCAGGCGAAGGGCGCACGGCGCTTCTGGAAGGGCGTTGGCGTGCTGCTGCTGATCGTCGGCAGCGCGCTATTGATCGGCGCCCTCGGCGGCAGCCGCGACCCGCTGCAACCGCTCGGCTTCCTGCGTGGCGCGACGGCCGCGGAAACGGCCACGAAGCTGCCCTTCCAGGCGGTGGGCAGTGTTGCTGAGCTGGATGCACGGCTCGCAGAAGGTCGGCCGGTGATGCTGGATTTCTACGCCGACTGGTGTGTCAGCTGCAAGGAGATGGAGCGCTTCACGTTCAGCGATCCGCGTGTCGCGGCCGCGTTGAAGGATACGGTGCTGCTGAAGGCCGATGTCACTGGCAACACCGAAGCGCATCAGGCCCTGCTCAAGCGCTTCGGCCTCTTTGGGCCGCCGGGCATCGTGTTCTTCGATGCGGCTGGTAAGGAGATCGCTTCTACCCGCGTCGTCGGTTTTCAACCGGTGGAAGACTTTCTCGCAACGCTCGCCACCCGCGACGCGCAAAAAAGTGGGTCGTGAAGCCCCCGCCTCACGACCCGATACGACTACCGACCACGAACCTCGGATCCGTGGTTTGGACCACCGGAGCCGAAAATCCCGCCACAAGGGAGCCATGCAACGGGATCGGGGCGCATTCTGCCTTAAAGGTTAGACACCTGTCTATGCGCATGGCATTTTCACATCCCATTCTTTGCCGATTCCGCAACAAGCCACAAGAGATAACCGCTTGCGAACTAGACGACCGGTCTAGTATATTCATCCTATGAACCGCACCGCCGACACCCGCGACCACATCCTGCAAACCGCCGAGAGCCTGATTCTCGGTAAAGGCTTTGCCGCGGTTGGCCTTGGCCCGATCCTGAGCGCCGCCGGCGTACCCAAGGGGTCGTTCTATCACTGGTTCCCGTCGAAGGAAGCCTTTGGCGTTGCCTTGCTGGAGCGCTACTTCGAGCGTTATCTGGAGAGCCTGGACGAGCGTTTCGGCAATTCGGCTGGCACCGGAAGGGCACGCGTGCTGGGCTACTTCGCCGACTGGATGGATCGCCAGCGCGATGGTGGCTGTGCCCAACAGTGCCTGGCCGTGAAGCTGGCCGCCGAGGTGGCGGATCTGTCGGAGCCGATGCGCCAGGCGCTCGAAGTCGGCACGCGGCGCATCACCGCACGTATCGCTGGCGCCCTGCAAGCCGCATCGCATGACGGATCACTGCCGACGGGCACCGACCCGGCCAATCTCGCCGTCACGCTTTACACCTTGTGGATCGGCGCAAGCGTACTGACCAAAGCGCAACGCGATGCAGCGCCATTCGAGGCCGCTTGGGCCCACACGCTGCATCTACTCGGCGCCGACCTGCACTGAAGTCATGAAGTCATGAAGCCATGTTTTCCGAACGACTGCGCCCGCGCGCTAGCCGACCGGTCTAATCACAACACCCTACTCGGAGTCATACGATGAACGCTGACAAGCTGCTGCAACCGATTCAGGTTGGAAACCTGACCCTGTCGAATCGCATCTTCATGGCGCCGCTGACCCGCCAGCGCGCTAGCCAGCCGGGCAACGTGCCCACCGCGCTGAACGCGACCTACTATGCGCAACGCGCATCCGCTGGTCTGATCGTCACCGAGGCAACCCAGGTGATGCCCGAGGGCCAGGGTTACGCCTGGACGCCCGGCATGCACACCGACGCCCAGCAAGCGGGCTGGAAGCTCGTAACCGACGCCGTACACGCAGCCGGTGGCCACATCGCGCTGCAGCTCTGGCATGTTGGCCGCATTTCGCACCGCCATGTACAGCCGGACGGCAAGTTGCCGGTCGCACCGTCGGCGATTCAGGCCAACGCACAGACCTTCGTCGTGCATCCGGACGGCAGCATGGGCATGGTACAGACCGACCTGCCGCGCGCCCTAGAGACCGAGGAACTGCCGGGTATCGTTGCCGCCTTCCGCGCCGCGGCACGCCGCGCCGTCGACACCGGTTTCGACTTCGTCGAGATTCATGGCGCCAACGGTTACCTGCTGGATCAGTTCCAGAGCACCGGGCCGAATCAACGTACTGACGCTTACGGCGGCAGTGTCGAAAACCGCGCCCGTCTCACGCTTGAGGTTGTCGACGCAATCGTTGCCGAAATCGGCGCCGCGCGCACCGGCATTCGCCTGTCGCCCTTCGGCACCTTCAACGACATCGCCGACACCGAAGCCGAGGCAATGGCCTTCTACCTCGCCGAGCAACTGGACGCGCGCAAGCTCGCCTATGTGCACATCGCCGAGCCGGACTGGGCGGGTGGCCCGCAGCTGGCCGATGTCTTCCGCGCCAGCCTACGTCAACGCTTCAGGGGCACATTGATCTTCGCCGGCGGCTACACGCTGGAGAAGGCCGAAGCGCTGATCGCAAGCGGCGTGGGTGACGCGGTGGCATTTGGCCGCCCGTTCATCGCCAACCCGGATCTGCCGACCCGCTTTGCCAAGGGCGCTGCGCTCAACGCCCCCGATGCATCGACCTTCTACGGCGGTGCCGACAAGGGCTACACCGACTACCCGAGCCTCGCGAGCTAAGGCGGTAGCAAAGAAAAACCGGCCGGGTCGCCCCGGCCGGTCCGCGGTCTGCCCTCACGCAAGTCCGCATTCACTGCACTTACGGCTGTACGTCTTTCGGTGCCGGTGCGGGTGCCGCACCGCGCGGCCCACGCATGCCACCGCGCCCACCGTGCGGGCCCATCATGCTATGCGCGTCAAAAGACTTCTTCTGCTCTGGCGTGAGCTGGTCGTAGAACTTGCGCGTCTCGGCGAGATGCTTCTCCATCTGCGCCTGACGCAGCTTGGAATGCTCCAGCATCGCTGCCATGCGGTCCGGAGCGGGCTTGTCGCGCAAGGCGTTGAAGTCGGGGCGGCTCTTCGCCATCGCCTCCATGTCGGCAAGGATGCCGTCGCGGTAGGCTTTCCACGCCGGTTCCTGTGCCGCGCTGAGTTTCAGCGTGTCATGCAACGCATCAAACCGCTTGGTGGCCATCTGTTGCATGCGGGCCGGATCGATCGGCCGCATCTGGCCGCGCATCGGCGGCATGCCATCTGCCATCGGGCAGTCGCCCGGTCCGGGCGCAGCGAGCACCGCCGCGGTGGTGAGCGCAGCGGCACCGGCCGCCAGCAGCAGGGCGATAGGTCGTTTCGTGTTTTTCATGTGATCCTCCGCTATTCGGTGATGGGTCGACACCCCGTGTCTGACCCCGCACTTGCATTGAAGCACCGTCTGCACGCCAAGGTGTTCCCCCCGCAGGCAGGCATGTTTCCGGTTGTTACCGTGGCAATCGTCGGGGTCTTTTCATGAGTACGCGCTACTTCCTTGGTCGTGCCGGCCGGCTTCCGGACGGGACGCCGTCTGCCATCGCAAAGCAGGCTGCGAGCACGCCGCTGAGGCTCGGGCCGCTTGGTTTTGCCGGCGACGAGCAGGCCGATCGCCGCTTTCACGGCGGGCCCGACCAAGCCCTGCACTACTACCCCGCCGAGCACTACGCCGCGCTGGCCGCGCGCTTCCCGTTGCTGCAAGGCTTCGGCCCCGGTGATCTGGGCGAGAACATATCGGACACGGGCTGGCTGGAAGACGATGTTCGTCTTGGTGATGTGTTTGCTTTGGGCGATTGCCGCATCGCGGTCACTCAACCGCGCGTGCCTTGCCACAAGATCGCGAAACGGCTGGACGAACCGGATGCGCCGACCTTTGTTGCCAACAACGTAAGGCTAGGCTGGTACTTCCGCGTCATCGAGGGGGGTGTGGTACAGCCCGATACGCCGCTCACGCGAGTCGACAGCGACTTGGGCGCGCCGTCCATCGCAGCCCTGTGGCACCTGCGGCTCGACCCAGCGGCCGATCCCGCCTTGATTGGCTGGCTTGCGACCCACGCGGCACTGGGCGGTGCGTGGCGCGCTAAGTTCGCGCAGCGTGCGGAATGGCTGGCAAGGAACCCACCGCTGTTTCGCTAGCGCTTGTGGATCACAGCTGGCCGACCCAGCCGCGATCGTGCTGCAGGAACGCGGCCCGAAGATTGCCCAGCTGATAGGCCGGCAGCGGGCCGATGCCGAACCAGTCGACGTTCTGCGCAAGGTTGGCCAGATTGGTGGTGCCGACGATTGCGCTCGAAACGCCGGGAATCGACGCCGCGAAGCGGATCGCGATCTCGCCCCACGGGTGGCCGAAGTTCGAGGCCTCCATGGCGCGCCAGCGCAGCCAATATTCCTCGCAATAGTCGCCCGCGGGCCGCTCGGCAAAGCGCCAGGGGTGGTTGGCCGACGGCCGCTTGGCAATGAATCCCTTGTCGGCAATGCGCGGCAGCACCTGCTCGATGACACGCTGGTCACATAGATTCAGCGAAGCCATGAAACCGTCAAAGCGGCCGCAGCTCACTGCATAGTCGAGATCACTGTTCTCGCCGGAATAGGCGATCGCGCGCAACTTCCCAGCGCGTTTGGCTGCGTCGAGTGCGTCGATGACTTCGCCGCGCGCCAGGGTCTCGGCCGGGCAGGAATGCAGATGCACGATGTCGATCCAGTCCGTCCGCAAGCGCTGCAGTGCCGCCTCGACGCCGGCGGTGATGCAGGGGCCGGTCCAGTCCGCGAAACCGTCAACGCCGTAGCCAAGCTTGGTCGACAGCACGATCTCGTTGCGCCGCGCGGCAAGGTGGCGGCCGATGCGCTCTTCCGACAGCCCATAACCACGCGCGCTGTCGATCAGCGTAACGCCGGCGTCGACGGCCGCGTTGAGCAGCTTGCCGACGGCAGCCTCAGCCAGCCGCGCATCGCCGATCTGGCCGGCGCCCAGACCTAGCGCAGAGACCGAAATACCGCTGTTGCCGTAAGGGCGTTGAGCAATCATCGTGGGCGCTTTCAGTGTGGCGCAGCGCCGCCGAGCAGGCGTTGCGCACGTGGCGAGTGCAGCAGGTAGGCCGTTGGGACGACGAAATCGTAGGCATCGCCGCGCTCTTCCCGGATCGCGAAACCCAGCGCACGATGAAAACGCACGGCAGCCCGGTTGGTTTTGTAGACGTGGCTGCAGAGCTCGTCGAGCTTGAGGGCCTCGATGAGCTCCGCCATGCCGGCGAGCAGCTCCCGCATGACACCGGGCAAGCGATAGCGCGGATGTACCGTAAAAATGCTCACCTGCCACTTGGTTGGGGCGAGCGTGGTAATCATGGCGTAGGCCACCACTTTCGCGTGCCGGCGCACCACACACAGTCGCGACTGCGGCAGCAACTCTACAAGGCGGGAACGAACGGCTGCCGGGTCGGGCTCACATCCGCCATATGCAGTGTCAGCACGCAGCATCACCCGATCGAGCTCGAGCAGCTCATCCACCAGGTGCGCGTCGGCAAGCGGCCTGCCTACGGGGTGTGCCATGCCTTATCCGCGGCGCCGGAACACCAGATCCCAGACGCCATGCCCGAGCTTGAGGCCACGATTTTCGAACTTGGTCAGCGGGCGGTAGTCCGGCTTGGGCGCATAGGCTTCGGCGGTGTTTTCCAGCAGTGGCTCGGCCGACAGCACCTCGAGCATCTGTACCGCATAGTCTTCCCAGTCCGTCGCGCAGTGGATGTAGCCGCCGGGCGCGAGGCGTTTGGCCAGCTCGTGTACAAACGGGCCCTGGATCAGCCGCCGTTTGTTGTGGCGCGCCTTGTGCCACGGATCGGGGAAGTAGACGTGCACGCCGGCCAGCGACGCTTCGCCGAGCATGTCACGCACCACCTCGAAGGCATCGTGCTGCATCGCGCGGATGTTGCCAATGCCGCGCTCCTCGATCAGCTTGCACAGGTTGCCGACGCCGGGGCCATGCACTTCGATGCCGAGGAAGTTGTCGCCCGGCCGTGTCTGCGCGATCGCGGCCGTGGTGTCGCCCATGCCGAAGCCGATTTCGAGGATGGTCGGTGCAGCGCGGCCAAAGACCGCCGCGTAGTCCAGCAACGCCGGGCGATACTCGATTCCCCAGCGCGGCATACCCTCGGCAATGAAGCGCTCCTGCGCCGGTGACATGCGCCCCTGGCGTACGACATAGCTGCGGATCGGGCGCGTCTTCGGATCGTCGACCGAGAGGTGCTTGCGCGGTTCGGATGTTTCACTCATGCGGATGTTCCGGAAAAAACAACGCCGCGGCGTGCGGGTTAGACACGGCCATGTCGGGCCGCGCCGATGCGCAATATCCGCGGCGGCAGTCGCAGGTTCAGCTGCCGATCAAGCCGGTGGTCGGCGAACTCGGGCTTGCGGCATAGAATTTCTTCGGCATGCGGCCGGCGCGATAGGCCTCGCGCCCCGCTTCAACCGCCTTCTTCATCGCGCCCGCCATCAGCACCGGGTCCTGCGCCAGCGCGATCGCCGTGTTCATCAGCACGCCATCGCAGCCAAGCTCCATCGCGATCGCGGCATCCGACGCGGTGCCGACGCCGGCATCCACCAGCACCGGCACCTTCGATTGTTCGATGATCAGCTTCAGGTTCCACGGGTTCAGGATGCCCATGCCGGAACCGATCAACGAGGCGAGCGGCATCACCGCGACGCAGCCGATTTCTTCCAGCATGCGCGCCTGGATCGGGTCGTCCGAGCAATACACCATCACCTTGAAGCCATCCTTCACGAGCGTCTCGGCGGCCTTCAGGGTCTCGGGCATGTTAGGGAACAGCGTGTTTGGGTCGCCCAGCACTTCGAGTTTCACCAGGTCGTGGCCGTCGAGCAGCTCGCGCGCGAGTCGCAGCGTGCGTACCGCGTCGTCCGCGCTGTAGCAGCCAGCGGTGTTCGGCAGGTACGTGAATTCCGACGGCGGGAGCGCGTCGAGCAGGCTCGGCGCGTTCGGGTCCTGGCCGATGTTCGTGCGGCGAATCGCTACCGTGACGATCTGCGCGCCCGAGGCGACGATCGCCTCGCGGGTCTGCGCAAAGTCGCGATACTTGCCGGTGCCAACCAGCAAGCGGGAACGGTACTCAGTACCGGCAATGATCAGCGGGTCAGTCATGTGCTTGGGCTCGGGCTTCAGCCGCCGCCGACGGCGACGACGATTTCAAGACGGTCGCCCGCAGCGAGCAAAAACTCGGCGTGGCGACCCTTGGGAACGATCTCGCCATTGCGCTCAACCGCGAGCCGCTTCCCGGCATAGCCGAGGCGCTCGAGCAGTTGGGCAATGGTGGTATTGGCGGGCAGGGATTGCGGGGCGCCGTTGAGGACGATCTCGATCATGGCATTTCCGCGACAGAGGCGCCGATTCTAGCACGCGTGCTGCTACGCTTTAGGCTTGCCGCCCGTCGCAGTCAGTGCCAAGATCCGCCACCATACGCATCCGTACTGGGTGCGGGCCGGATCAATCAGTCGCAAAACCAATAAAACCTAAACGAGGAGACCCTGATGTTCGCACGCCAACCGCTAGGCCTGGCCATTGCAGCGCTGTTTGCGCTTCCCGCATCGGCAGCCGATTTCACGAATACCTACTTTTTCGGCGACAGCCTGACCGATTCGGGTTACTTCAAGCCGATCCTCAAGGCGAGCGGCGCGGGCGCCCTCGTGGATGCCGGTTTCGCCGGCAAGTTCACCACCAACCCGGGACCGGTGTGGTCCGAAGCGCTGGCTGCCAAGCTGGGCACCAGCGCCGCGCCGAGCAATACCGCTGGCGGAACCAACTATGCACAAGGCGGCGCCCGCGTGAACGCCACGCCGGGATTCGGGGGCGGCCCAGCCACGGCCGCAACACCCATCACTGGCCAAGTGGGCGCCTACCTCGCCGCAAACGGCGGTTCAGCCGATTCGCGCGCGCTCTACACCGTCTGGGGTGGGGCCAATGATCTGTTCTATGCGGCCGGCGGCGGCGTCCCGGTCGCGAGTCTGCCGACTTTCGTGCTGACAACCGTTACGCAACAGGTCGGGGCGGTTGAAGCACTCAAGAATGCAGGCGCGAAGTACATCATCGTGCCGAGCCTACCGAACATGGGTAAAACGCCGGCCGCCCTGGCTGCTGGCGCAACCGCTGCGGCGGGCCTGACGCAGCTGTCTTCGTCGTACAACAGCCAGCTCTTCGGGCAGATCGCAGCGAAGGGCCTCAACGTCATCCCGCTCGACACCTACAACCTGCTTTCAGAAGTCCAGGCCAACGCCGCAGCCTTTGGCTTCAAGAACTCCGGCACAGCCACGGCATGTATCGCGACGGCAACAAACCCGACCGCCACCTCCTTGCTCTGCGGCGCACCGGGATCCACCGTCGCCAATCCGCAGGAGTACGTCTTCGCTGACGGCGTGCACCCCACCACGCATACCCACGCGATTCTTGCTGACTACGCGTACTCGATGCTGATGGCGCCGCAGCAGATAGGCATGCTGGCCGAAACGCCGGTGCGCACCCGTAGCACGCTGACCAACACGCTGCTCGATCAAGGTATGGAGTCGCCGACCAAGCCGAGCCGACTCTGGGTCAGCGCCAATGGTGGCCAGCTCAAGTACGCCGAGTCGCCCGAGTTCGGCGGTGCGGACGGCCTGCCTTGGGGCATTACGGTCGGCTACGACACCCGCACCAACCTCGGTGGTTTGGGCATCGCTTTCAACGGCAGCAGCTACAAGCCGGACTTTGCAGCAGATGGCGGCTCGTACTCTCAGACCGAACTGTCGGCCAGCCTTTACGGTGGCATGGTGTTCGGGCAACTGGGTGTGTCCTTCGCCGGCACCATCGGCTACATCAACTACAACACCGATCGCGATGTTCATCTGGGCAACGTGACCCGCACGATGAGTGGTGAGACCGAAGGCTCGAACGTGTCGGCCGGTATGCAGGCTTTCTACCAGCTGCAATCGGGCAAGCTCACGCACGGCCCGGTCGCTGGCCTGACGGCGCAGCGCGTGCAGGTGCGCGCGTTCACCGAGTCCAACGCAAGCGGCGCCTCTACCGCCCTGAGCTTTGGTTCTCAGGTTCGTCAGTCGGTGCTCGGTCGCCTCGGCTACCAGCTCAGCTACGACGCCACCAGCTTCATTCCGTATGGTCGCATCGGCGTTGAACACGACTTCATCAAGTCGACCGACCGCGACATCGAAGTCGGATTGCCCTCCCTCTATTCGGGTAGCTACAAACTGCCGGCTGGTGAAGTGGATCAGACTGCGGCAACCGTGCAGTTGGGTAGCCGCTTCCATCTGAGCCCGGCGCTCGGCGCCTGGGTGGAGTTCAACGGCAACTTCGGCCGTAAGGACGTCACCGACTACGGATTCTCGGGCGGTCTGCGCTACGCCTTCTAATTTGCGGTTTGCCTGAAACACCAACGGCCCGGTACAATCCGGGCCGTTTTCACGTTCTGGCATTGCAGCCGGGGCGTTCGAAGCAGCCCGAGCGGGCGTCGTATAATGGTAATACCCTAGCTTCCCAAGCTAGAGCCGTGGGTTCGATTCCCATCGCCCGCTCCACTCCTACGCATTCCCCGAACTTTTGCCCGTCACGTGCTCGCTGCGCGAGTGGCGTAGTGCTTTCGCACGTCCAATAAAACAAACCGCCCTGCATGGCGGGCGGTTTGGGGGCGAAGTGTGCTGGTTTCAGCGACGCATGCGGCGACTGCTGATAGTGATGATCATGCCGAGGCCGCCAAGCAGCAGCGCGTAGGTTTCCGGTTCCGGCACGGCGGGGATGGCGCCGGCGCTGGCAATCGCGTAACCGCCGCCGAACAATGGTTTGAGAGACACGCCAAGCAAGTAATCACCCGCGGCAAGGCTAAAGAAGTCGTAGCTGCCGAGCGCGTACTTGCCGGACAGCTTGTTCCAATCACTGTCCAGCAGGGTCCAAAAGCCGGTGGCGCCAACACCGCTGACCTGCGCGAACACTGTCGATGGACCTGTGATCGTGAAGGACACGACCTCGGAGAAGCTCTTCGTGCCGCTTACCGTAGTCGCCGTACTGAGGCTGGAACCGAGGGTTCCAAGGTCTGCCGCATTTGCGCTCAGGGCGGTGGCCATCAGCACGAGAGCGGCAAGGAACGTTCGCATGGTTTTCATCGCGATACTCCTGTTGAGGTTGGGGGCCCTAGGCACACGCATAAGCTGTGCCACCTCTCCCGTACGATCCGACGCAGCCGCGCAGCAGCAACAAGTCGTTGATTTGACAACAAACTCCTGCGGACGAGGAGCACAAGAGCACCGACCCAGGCAGTGCGAGGCCAATCCAGGGGAGCCGCAATTGGTGCGCCGCACCAAAACCGGTGCATCGTTTTGTCGCGCAATGTGATGCGCCACGGGTAGCACTTGCCGCGGCTGATCCTGCTCAAGGTGAAGTACGCGATCGCGAACGATGCTGTTCACCTTCGCTCAGCCCGCTCACGGACACGCTCATCATGAAAGTCAAAAAGCGCCTGCAATCGCGCGCCGAAGAGCTCGCGAATTCAATCAGCCATGGTATCGGCCTGCTCGCCGCACTGGTTGCGGCGCCGATACTGATCGTCGTTACCGCCCGCAGTGGCAGTGCAGCCAACATCGTTGGTGCCGCAGTGTTCGGGCTTTGCATGGTGCTGACCTACCTGAACTCTTCGATCTACCACTGGATGCCCCAGGGCAATCTGAAGCAGTTGTTCCGCAAGTTCGACCATGCGGCGATCTTCCTGCTGATTGCCGGCACCTACACACCCTTCACGCTTGGCGTACTCAACGGCGCAATGGGCTGGACGCTGTTCGGGCTGGTCTGGGGCATCGCGGGTTTGGGCCTGCTGCTAATGCAGTTCAACCGGCTCGGTAACCAGTGGGTGTCGAACGGGCTATACCTTGCGATGGGCTGGTTGATCGTGGTGGCGACGGTGCCGCTGGTCACGCACATGGCACCGGCCGGGCTGCTGTTGCTGCTTGCTGGTGGGCTCGCCTACAGCGGCGGCGTGGTGTTCTATGCGCTGGATGCCCGCCTGCGCTTTGGCCACTTCGTGTGGCACCTGTTTGTGCTGGCCGGCTCGGCTTGCCACTTCTTTGCGGTGCTGTGGTACGCCAACTGAGCGAAAGGCTCAGAGGTCGAATTCCAAGGTATCGAATGGGCGCGTCCGGCTGCGCGACTCATAGCCGAAGATCAGGGCCGGGTTGAGGTTGATCTGGCGGAAACGCTCCACCGGCACGGTTGCGACGACTGCGAACTGTGAGCGTGCGCTGTCGCGGATCACCGGCTCCATGTAGAACTGACCTTTGCGATTGATCAGCGCATACACCAGCGGCTGGTCGGCGCGCGCACCGCGGCGCATTACCAACCCGAGTTCGCCACTGGCTAGCCGCACGCCCGACCCGGGTGGATAGATGCCCAGTTCGCGCACCAGTGCGTTGACCAGCGGATTGTCGGCGCCACCGTGGCTGATGAAGGTCTCGCGCAGAGCCTGATCGGCGGACAACGCGGGCCGGCTCGCGCGCGGGCTGACCTTGGCGCCAAAGATGTCCGCAAGCCGGATCACCTCGGCCAATTGCGCCGCGGACCCATGACGCACCCTTGCCGGCATCGCATCTGGCGCTTCGTGATGCAGCGCCACGGCGCGCAGCCAGTCGGAATCGGTCACCCCCGCTGTCTCAAGCAGGTAAAGCCCACGCACCGGGTGCTGGTGGATGATCTCGCGCTGCGGCGCACTGGGTGGTGCGGTCTGGGTAACAAGGCTGGTCTGCAGCTGCCGCATGCCGATGTTCATGCTCAGCGCAGCGCGCAGCAGCTGTTCGCGCTGGTGCGGCGGCCAGCCGAGGCGACGCGCCACCAGTTCGCACAGCGTGGCCGCGTGAATCGCGTGCGCCACGGCGTAGTTGGCGCCGCTCCAGCGCATCATCTGGAACAGCGCGAGATCCGAATCACGCTCGCAAAGCTCGCTGATCAGCGGCGCCAGCTCGCCCAAGCGGCCGGCAAAGTCAGGCGTGCGTTCGAACGCATGTAGCAGCGTTGCCAGGCGGCCTTCGGCGCGCGCCCACGTGCTGACCGGGTCGCTGACACGCGGGCGCTTGGCGGGTTCGGGGCGTACTGGCGGCCGATCGGGAGTGGCCGTCGGGCTTGCATCGGCGACATACGCGCCACGCACCACCAGCTGATCGAGCTGGTCCGGCATCAGGATGCGGTAGCCCTGACGCAGCAGCAGCTTGCCGCTGGCGTCGAACACGTCCCACGGCAGTGGTTCGTTCAGGCGCAGCGAACTGCGCGACAGGCGGATTGAACGCATCAACGGACTCCCCAACCCCGCTCAAGGGGTCTCACCGGTTTATCGGCCCAGCCGGCGCGGTGCTTGAGCAGCGTACTTGCAGGCGCAGCATTTCAACCGATGCCGCCGCGGCCGCCGGGTCGCATTGCGCGCAAGAAGGCACGCCCTTTCTCGCGCAAGCTCAGCGTTTCGTCCGACAGCTCTTCAAGAAAGTCGGACAGGCGCTTGGACTTGGCGACCGCAATCAGCGTCAGCACGGTCGACAGCACCAGCACAAAGAAGAACACATTGACGCGGTCGATCAGCGGCGCCTCGGCTTCCGCGATCAGGTTCATGCCGAGGAAACCGGTCGAGATCGTGCCGATCAGGCCGAAGATCGTCACCACGGTGAGCCGCACCACCGTATTCGACTGGCGCCGCGCACTGTCGCTGTCGAGATAGTCGTTCATCTCGGCCACCTGTTCCTTCACCTGTTTGAACAACTCGTCGTTGCCGAGCTGGGTCGATGCGCGCCGGAACAGTGACTGCACCTGGCCGCGCTCGGAGATCTCCGGGAACCAGTAGCGGTGTGTGAATCCGAGGAAGAGCGCGTAGTTCGCACGAATCCGCCGTTTGAACCTCCGCACCGATTCGACGCTGCGGATATCCAGCCCGCCCATCGCGGCGGCAAGTCGGTCGGAGAACACCAGCAGCGCCCCGCGGTGAAAATGTGCAATCAGGAACAGCAGGAAGTATTGATGGCGGAATTGCGCCAGCAGGCCACGCTCGCTGTCGCGATAGAACTCGCAGTCGGCCTCGCCGACGACGATCAACGACTGGCTCGAACACAGGAAGCGGGTATTCGGCCCCGCCGCGCTGTTGGACCAGTAGCGGTCATCACAATAACGTTGTTCGAATTCCAGCACCGCCGGATCGTGCCGCGGCAACGGATCGCCCGGGCGCAGATGGGCCACCAGGCCGAGCCGGATGAAATCGTCGCGCGACAGGGCGCGTGGGTTCTCGAGCGCCAGGTAGGCCATGAAGGGCATGCGGTGGTATTCGATCTGCCGGTAGCGCAGCGGGCCTTCCTCGCGCACATGGTCCGACACCAGCGGCTGCAGCAGCCAGGCCCAATGCACGCCCACGCAGGGCGCGCGATTGCGGCACACGAAGGCGAGGTAGCGCGAACGCGCATCGCTGTCGGAACTGCTCAGCACCTCGTCGCTCGCCCCTAGCCACTCGGCACGATGCACGTTGTGCAGGCCTTGCCCGGCGTCGTCCCAGCCCGATGGGTAGGCGCGCCCGAAGCGGTACAGCAGTTCCTGCGCCGTGCTCAGGGGCAGCGATTCGGCGCAGAGCTCCACGTTCAACAGGATCAGGTCGAGCTCGAAGAAGAAGTAGAGGTCGACATGCGCCACCGTCAGCCGCACCGGCGCGTCGCCGGGTGCCACGGTGATCCGCAGAGCCTCAACATCGTCGCGCCGGAACACCCGCATCGGCCCGGCGGGCAACGGGCCTTCCGGCAGGTCGTCGGCGCAGCGCGGGTCGCCATACAAAAAGCGCTGCACATAGGGCAGGAAGGAGACGAACTCCTTGTAGTGGCGTTCGTGGAAATGCTGCGGGTCTTCGGTGAATTCGTCGGCGACACGGCGCCAGGGGTGCTGCCAGCGCGGGTCGTCCAGCGTTCGCCAGGGCTTGCGGCCGACTTCTTCGCCGTGCGTGCCTTCCAGCTGCAGCGGCCACAGCAGTACATGGCGGAAATGGCGGACGATCTGGTCCGCGGCGGATTCCGGTTCGCTCGACGACATCGGCACCTCCGGCATGCGGCGTCGGCGGCGGAACGCCCACCGCGCTGACGCGAGAACACAAGGATAGGTCAGCCGTGCGAGACTGTCTGCCCTCGCTCTATCGCAAGAGGCCCGCCATGCCGTTGGACGAACGCCGCGTCGCCCTGTTCATCGATGCCGACAACGCCCCCGCGCTGTATATCGACGTGATCCTCGCCGAACTGGCACGCCATGGCACGGTGTGCATCCGCCGCGCCTACGGCAACTGGAAGAGCGATCGCCTCAACAGCTGGGAAGCGGTGCTGAACCTACACGCGATTCAGCCAATGCACCAGATCGACTACACCAAGGGCAAGAATGCGACCGACCTCGCGCTCGCGATCGACGTGATGGACACGCTGTATTCGCGTGAGATCGATGTGTTCGCGATCGCCTCGTCGGACTGCGATTTCACGCCGCTCGCAACGCGGCTGCAAGCCGCCGGCAAGCGCGTGATCGGCTTCGGCGAACGCAAGACGCCGGTCGCGCTGGTGAATGCCTGCTCCACCTTCCTCTATCTCGAACAGGAGACCGCGGGCGACACTGCAGAAGAGATTGCCTCGGTAGCGCCGCGTGATGCGAAGGCGTTGAAGGGCGATGCACGCCTGATGAACCTGCTGCGAAACGCCGTGCATGCCGCCGAGGACGACCAGGGCTGGGCGCCGCTCGCCAAGGCCGGCGCGCTGATCGGCAATCAGGCCTCGTTCGACTCACGCAACTATGGTTTCAAGAAGCTGGTCGATCTGTTCGACGCGATCGATCTATTTGAAGTCACCCGCCGCGATGGCCACCCCTTCGTGCGCGACAAGAAACGCAAAGCGGGCTGAAGCCCGGCGGAAAAGCAAAACGCCCCGCATTGCGGGGCGTTTTGCTTGATACGAGGCGGTATCGCGGTAACGCTGATCAGTCCGCTGCCAAATTCGCGGCGAACACGCTGTCAGCGTTGTCCGGGAACGCGTAGCGGGCGAACGCACGGCGGATACGGGCCTTGTTGTGGCGCGCGCCGTGGTCGATGAAGCGGATACCGATTGCCTTGCCGTTCTGCGCCATCGTCATGAACGCAAACCGCCAGCGGGCGGTTTCCGCCAAACGCTCACGCAGTTCGCACTCATTGGCGATTTCCACACCCGCCGCCTTCAGCGAGTCGAGGAATTCAGCGTAGGACTCTTCGCAAAGCCTTCCCATATTTCTGCTCCGTTATTCTGCGGTGGTCGTCCACCATGACGCCTCTAACGGGGCGGATTACGGAAAGGTTGACAGCGCTTTTCGCGCCGATTGCGCGCCGGCACTTGCGCGAAACCCGCCAGGCAACCGAGACTTCGGCATCCTGATGCAAAACTGACGCCCATGAGCGACACCACTTCCAGCAACGAACGCCGCACACGCCAACGCTTTGCCGCCCACCGGGACGGCAAGACGATCTTCTGGGTTGAACTGGACGGCCATCGGCTGCCGCTCAATGACCTGTCGCTTGAAGGTTTCAGCTACGCTTCGGCGATTTCGCCGGAGCTCGGGCTTGAGTTCCCGTTTGCACTGCGCTTGGAAGGCATTCCGGATCGCGTGCGCGGCCGTGCGCGCATCGTCAATTACGTCAATGGCGCAAACGGCGGGCAGGTGGGTTGCCGCTTCCTCACGTTCGACGGCGATGGCGCCTTCGATCTGCATGACTGGCTGACGGTGCATGTGATCACCAGCGCCTCGGTGCGGATCTCCGAGCAGGAAGCCAAAGCGATCGTGGCCGGGCCCTCGCTGATCTGACAGCTCCGGTACGGCGATTCAACCGGCCGGGCGGGCGGCTGCGCGTTTCTTGTCGTCGGCGTGACTGGCGGCCGGCAACTCGCGCTTGAGCAAGGTCAGCAGCAGACGGTCGCCGTGCACGCGCAGCACCGGCCACACCGGGCGCAGCGCCGTCTCAGCTTCGTCGCGGCGCCCCTGCTGCGCAAGGGCCAGCGCATAGGCGCCGGTGCACTGCGCCAGCGAAATCCACACCGCAGGATTAGCGGCATGCACCTGCAGGCTGCGCGTGGCATTGCCGAGCGCAGCAAGCGCCTCGCTGCGGCCGTGGCGCAGCGCGATCATGCCGCGCGCCCAATCGTGGAAAGGCCGGCGCGTCGGCGGGAGCTTGCGGACGTCGAGGCCGGCCAGCAGCTCCAGCGCAGCGAGAATATCGCCGACCCGCGCTTCCGCCAGTGCCAGGTCGACGCGGCAAGCCAGATCCGCCGGCGCCGCGAGGTGTGCTGCGCGGCAAGCGGCGACGAAGCCCGCGTAATCGCCGGCCGCATAGCTCACCATCGCCAGACGTTGATCAACCGCCGCCGGCGCCTTGATGTGCAGACGTTCGCGCCAGGCTTCGAGCGCCGTGCGCGCCTTGTCGAGCCCCCCTTGTGCAGCGCAGATGCAGGCCGCCCGAGCGGCGAGCTCGAAGGCCGGCATCGGCTTGCGCACCCTGCCAGCAAGCTGGCCGGCAAGGGCTGCGGCGTCAGCCCAGCGGCCGAACGCGATGGCGCGCAACAGCCGGTCGTGGCACATCGCGTAGCGGTACTGCCATAGCGCCGGCAGCAAGGCGAACAGCAGCACGCCGAGTGCAAGTATCAGCACGGGTTTGTGCGCTAGGACCCAGGCGCACAACAGCAGGATCACGGCCAGCGCGATCCAGTAGCGCTGGCGGCGCAGGAGCTCGACGCTGAAGGTACGCAGGCTCGGTTCGGGCTGCTGCTTCAAGGGCCGCAGCGGAAGCGGCTCGGCGGGCGGGCTGCCGCGCTCGTCGCGCGGCGCGATCAGGTCGGCCACGTCGCGCAGGCGGATGTTGGCCATGCCGCGCGCGGCGAGCGAAGCAATTGCCTGCTCCGCGTTGCCGGCATCGACCGAATCCATCACCGTGTGCCCGGCCGGATCATGGGCACTGAAGAGAATGCGTGCCATCGTGCGCCCCCGCTGGCGGCGCTGCTCAATTTTCGGCGCCGCGGATCACGATGCTGGCATACGACGAGAGCATGGCGGATGCCGCTCGTCCGCCCCGCGCGACCGGCCCTCGGCGCGCGGCGGGCAGGACCCCGCGGCGATGTCGGAGACTGGCTTACGTAGTGCCGGTGCCTCAGTAATGCGGCGGAATCTCTTCGCGCAAATCGCGCAAATCGCGCGGCTCGCCGCTGCCACCACCGCCGCCGGCGCCGGCACGCACTTGTTCAGTCAGCGCAAGCAGGTGCTTCTGCAAGGCCTCGATCTGCTGCTGCTGGCGATACACGGTGCGGTTGAGTTCGTCGAGCAGGTCCTCGGCAAAGCTCAGTTTGACTTCGAGATTGGTGATGCGATCTTGCATGGCGTGTCCTTGGGTGGCGGCGCCATTCTAAGGCAGGCCCGAGCACGCGGCCGCGGGGCTTTAGCAGCCGCGCCTCGGTGCTCAACCCGCCTTGACCTTGGTGGTATAGGCAAGGTCGCTTTGCAGATTGGTCTGCGCAACGCCGATGCGCAGCAGTGCGTAGGTAACGCCAGCGAACGGGTCATCGTAGTCCGGCCGGCTCGCTTCGAGCACCGACACGCCCTTCGGAATCAGGCGCCCGCGCCCGGTGTCGACGGTGGGTTCGGCCTTCAGCACGCGTTCGTAGTCGGCGCCGCGCACCAGCAGGCTGAAGCCGGGCCGCAAGGACAGCACCTTGGCGCTGGTGAGGCCGCCGCTCACTTCCTCGCGTGCACGCTTGGTCAGCACATAGCTGATCGGGTCGCCGGCGAACACCGCTTCGCTGGTCTGATCCCCCAGCAGGCGATCGAGGCTCTGATTGAGGAAGTTGAGGCAGGGGGTGGTCAGTGCTGGCAGGCCGAGCAGCCCGATCAGTTCCTTGCCGGTATCGCCGGTGATGAAGTTCAGCGCCTCGCGCCAGAGCGGCGGTTCTTCGTGCCGCAACACCTTGAACTGCAGCTTCAGCGCGCCGCCCGGCACTTCCATCACGCGGTTCTGGAATGCGCGCCGGAACGACAGCCCCAGCTCGGTCGGCTCGGCCGCGACCGGCTCCTTGCCGCTGGCCTGCTTGTAGAGCTTGAGGCCGGCGTTGAGCACCCAGTTGAGGTTTTCGAGGCCGGGGTTGTTCTCGCCGCGGTCCTGCGCGATCGAGAACTGGAAGGTCAGCCGGTCTTTCGGGCCAAAACGCTTGTCGTCGCGCGCAAAGTGGAAGCCGACCACCGAAATGCCGAACAGCGCGTCCGGGTTGTCGTCGTTACCTTCCAGCGCCGGATCAGCCTCTTCCGGGCCCGCAACGCGGTCCGAGTTGCCCTCGCTGATGAAGGGCAGCACGAAGAAGCTGGTTTCGCCCTGGCGGGCGTCGGTCAGCTCCATGCGCCCCTCGCGCATGCGGAATTCGACGCCGTGCAGCGAGTGGTGGCCATTCGCGTCGCGGCCGAAGGCGCGCGGCGTCCAGATCTTGGGGTCTTCGACGAGGGCGCGATCGCTCACGCTCATCGGGTCGATGCGGATCAGGCCGGCACGCGTCGGCCCTGAGGGGGCGCTGAAAAAGGCGGGCATGGTGCAGCTCCTGCGGGGTAGTCCTTCAGACTAGACCGCCCGCGTGAAGCTGCAATGTCGGATTGGGTGACGACCTAAGGTCCGGCGCGCTAAGCCAGCAGGCTGCACTGTGTCGCCGCAGCCATGGCGCCAGCCGGTGTTTAGCGGCGACGTGGCAGCGCGCGTAACACGCCGCGCAGGCAGGCCGATTGCAGGCGCCAGCCCAGCACCGCCGCGAAGCACAGCGGCGCAAGGCTGAGCCGCACGGCGCCGCTGGCGAGGGGGGCGAGATCCGGCACGCGCGGGGCACGCATCGCGCGCCGGCCCAGTGCCAGGGGTGTTGCCACACTCCACGCCACGAGGCGGTAGGTGAACTCGGCGCCGGGGCGGCGTGGCAGGGTTTCGTTGCCGGGGATCGGGTGCATGGTTTAAGCGTGTTGCAAATGCAATCGGGCAGCCTAACCGATCCGCGACCCGTTTTCAGGCCGGCTCGGCATCGTCGTCGGCATCCGCCGCCTCGGGTACGACTTCGCGCGGCTTGGCCGCCGCCAGCATCGCAGCGCGGGTAGCCGGGGTTTCCAGGCTGATGCGGCCCAGCGTGCCACTGCGGTAGTCCGTTAGCAGGATCAGCGCGGCTTTCTCCAGATCGAGGTCGCCGCCCTTCATGCGACAGCCGCGGCGCTTTGCCACTTCTTCCACCACGCCGGGGCCGTCGAAACCGGCCGGGTTGAACTTGTAGCGCGCGCCAAGCTGGGTCGGGTAGCGCGCGAGCAGGCATTCGGCAAGGAAGGCCGCCACCGCCTCCTCGATCACCGCGTTGGTACCGACGGCGTGGCTCGCGGCCAGCATGTAGCCGTCGCTGTCGTGCTCGATCTTCGGCCACAGCAGGCCGGGGGTGTCGGTCAGTGTCATGCCGGGGCCGAGATCCAGCGTCTGCTGCCCCTTGGTCACCGCGGGTTCGTCACCGACCGCCGCCACCTTGCGCTTGAGCAGTGCGTTCATCAGCGTGGATTTGCCGACGTTCGGTATGCCCATGATCATCATGCGCAACGGCTTGGTGTTGTCGTCGCGATGCGGTGCGAGTTGCCGGCAGGCGGGCACGATGCGCGCAACGTCGGCCGGCTTCTTGAACGACAGCGCCAACGCACGTACACCCGGCTGTGCGTTGTAGTAATCGAGCCACTCGCGCGTAGCTTCGGGGTCGGCGAGGTCGGCCTTGTTCAGCAGCTTGAGGCAGGGGCGCTGCCGGAACAGGCGCAGTTCCTCGATCATCGGGTTGCGGCTGGCCTCGGGGATGCGGGCGTCCAGCACCTCGATCACGATGTCGACAATCTTCAGGCTTTCGGCGGCTTTCTTGCGCGCCGAGGCCATGTGTCCGGGAAACCACTGGATCGCCATCGGGGTCGTGTCCGTTCGGAAAGCGTTGCTAAGGGGGCGCTATTGTCCCACCCCGCGCGCCGAAAGGCATCCCGCCGCTGGCGCCGGCGGCATCACGCGGTCTCCGCCATCGCCGGCAGCGTCACCGCAAAGCTGCTGCCGGTGCCGGGTTCGCTGCGCACCGCGATCTGCCCGCCGAGCGTGTTCTCGACGATCGAGCGCACGATATCGAGCCCGAGCCCAGTGCCACCCCGCCCAGCCTTGGTCGTGAAGAAAGGCTCGAAGATCTGCGCCAGCAGCGCCGGCGGCATGCCCACGCCGTCGTCGCCAACGCACAGCTCGACCTGGCCCGACGGCTGCCGCGATGCCGAGATGCGGATCGTGCCGCCACTGCGACCCTCAAAGGCGTGCGTCACCGCGTTGGATACGAGGTTTGCCAGCACCTGGCCCAGCGGCCCCGGGCTGGTGTGCAAACGTAGGCCGGCTGGCAGATCCAGCATGAAGCGGTGCTTGCCGGGCGCCAGCATCGGCGCGAGCGTGTAGCGGAACTCTTCGACCCACTGCGCCAGATCGATCTCGCGTTGCTGCGAGGTCGCCTGATCGAGCGCCATCTGCTTGAAGGATTCGAGCAGTTCGCAGGCACGGCCCAGGTTGCTCGCCAGCATCGTGGTGGAGGCTTCGCTGGTATCGAGGAAGGCCTCCAGATCAGAACGCCGCAGGCCGCCGCTCTTCACCCCCTCGCGCACCGCACGAATGCGCCCGGTGAGCGAGGTAGCCAGCGCTGTGACGTTGCCGATCGGGTTGCCGATGTCGTGCGCGAAATTGGCCACCAGACGCCCCAGCGACGCGAGCTTCTCCGCCTGCATCACCTGCTGTTCCAGTTCGCTGTTGATCTGCCGCAGCCGCCCCTCAGTCTGTCGCCGCTCGCTGGTATCGAAGATCGACACCAGTACGCTGGTGCCGTCATCACCCGGGATCGGACTGAGGCCGATCTCGCACGGAAAGGTGCTGCCGTCACGCCGCCGCGCTTCGAGCGCACGCCCCTGTGCCATGCGGCGCGGGCGCGCCGCGACGAAGTATTCTGCGACCCGTTCGCGATGCGGTGCGACCTGGTCGAGCGGAATCAGCACGTCGACCAACTCGCCGACCAGCATCGACGGCGCATAGCCCAGCAGGGCCTGCACCATGCCATTGGCAAAGCGGATGCGACGCTGTTGATCGACAATCAACAGCGCAGACGGCATCAACTCCACGACCTGGCGGAAACGCGCTTCCGCCGCCTTGCGTCGCAGCAGGTTGCGCACCCGAGCGAGCAGCAGGCCCGGCGAGACCGGTTTGGTCAGGAAGTCGTCGGCGCCCAGTTCCAAGCCTTCGAGCTGGCTCGCCTCGCTGGTATCGGCCGTGACCACGATTACCGCAATGTCGCGCGTGTCGGCGTCCTCGCGCAGGCGCCGCAGTACATCAAAGCCCGAGAGCTCCGGCATCATCACGTCGAGCAGGATCAGCTGCGGCCGATCCGCCAGCGCTGCAAGCTCGAGCGCGCTGCGGCCGCTGGTCGCCGTCTTGATGCGGTAGTGGTGTTTCAACGACGCCGCCAGCACATGCAAGTTGGCGGGTTGGTCGTCGACCAGCAGCAACAGCGGTTTGTCGTGTTCGCCTTGGGTCATGCAGACACCTCGGGATTCAGGGTCGCGAGCACTTGCGCCACCGTCGCGAGCGCAGCGTCGTGATCGAAATGATCGATCTGCCGCAGCAGGCGGCGCAAGGGTTCGCCAGGGCCATCGTAAGCCGAGAGCTGGCGCAAGGTCTCGATTAGCGCGTCGGGCACCAGTTCGCGACGCTCCAGGTAGGGCGGCAAGGCACGCAGCGCATCGCGCAAGCCCGGCAGTTCGCGCTCGCCTGGCACAGCGCCGCGGCCGTCGAAATGCGCGCGGATCACTGCGACCGCAGTCTGCAGCGCGGCAGCGAAATCAGCGCCGGGCCGCTGCGTGCCGTCACTGCGTAGCGCCTGCTCAGCCGCCGCGGCGCTGCCCGCGAGCGCCACCGCGCCAAGGTTGCCCGCGGCCCCCTTGATGGCATGCAGGCGGCCGAGCGCATCGCCGACACGGCCTTCGGCCAGCGAGGCGTCGATCGCGTCGGCGGCGCTGGCGCAGTCGTCCGCCAGTTCGCAGAGCAGGCGGCGCAGGTTTGCCGCGTTGCCACCAAGGCGGTAGAGGGCTGCTGCGAGATCGAAGCCGGGCAGCGGCGGCAGCGCATCCCCATCGTCCGACGGCACAGCGGCCTGCCCGGCCAGCGGCAGCCAGCGCAACAACACCTGATCGAGCAATGCAGGTTCGATCGGCTTGGCAACGAAGTCGACCATGCCTGCTTCAAGGCTCAGGCGCCGGTCTTCCGGCAGCACCGCCGCGGTCATCGCCACCACCGGCAGGCCGCCGCACCCCGGCAGCGCATGGATGCGCTGCGTGGCTTCGAGCCCGCCCATTACCGGCATATGCAGATCCATCAGCACCAGATCGAAGCGCAGCGCGGCAACCCACTCCACCGCTTCGCTGCCGTTGTGTGCCGTCGTTACCGTGATGCCTCGCCGCGCCAGGAAGCCCTCCGCCACCTGCTGATTTTGCGCGTTATCCTCCACCAGCAGCACCTGCGTGCCGTCGAAGCGGGGCGTCGCCGTCGCCGGGATCGGCGGCGTCGCGGCCGCCGCGACAGGCCAGTGCGCCGGCAAGGCCTGCGCGGGGACTGCAGGTAGCGTGAAGCTGAAACGCGCCCCTTCGCCCGCCCGACTCTCTACCGCAATCTCACCCCCCATCGCATTCACCAGCCGCTTGCAGATCGCCAGCCCCAGCCCGCTACCGCCGTGGCGCCGGGTGATACTGCCATCGACTTGCGTGAACGGCTGGAACAGACGGGCGATCTGGTGTTCGGACAAACCAATGCCGCTGTCGGCGACGCAGCAACGCAGCATGGGCGTGCCGTCCGTGCGTGCGGGCGCGGGCTCGGCGCTCAGTACGATCTGCCCCTGCTCGGTGAACTTCACCGCGTTGCCAATCAGGTTGTTGAGCACCTGCGCGATGCGCAGCGGATCGCCCAACACCGGATCGCTCAGCGCGGACGAAATTTCGATTCGCAGCCCGAGGCCGCGCTCCTCGATACGCGCCGCAAACAGGTTGGCCGCGTCCTGTACCAGTTCGCCGAAGCGCAGCGGAATCTGTTCGATCTGCAATTGGCCGGCTTCGACCTTGGAGTAGTCGAGGATGTCGTTGAGCACCCCGAGCAGGGTCCGGCCCGAGGCGAGCGCGGTGTTGAGGTACTCGCGCTGTTCGCTGGAAAGCTCGCCGTCGAGCGCCAGTTCGGTCAGCCCCAGCACCGCGTTCATCGGCGTGCGGATCTCGTGGCTCATGTTCGCGAGGAACTCGGACTTGGCGCGGTTGGCCGCTTCCGCTGCATGGCGCGCCGACGCCATTTCGGCGGCAAGCTGGCGTTCCTGCGTGACGTCCTCGAACAGCCAGACGGTACCGCGCGTCAGATCGTTCGGATCGATCGCGCGCCCCGCCAGTGCGCAGATGAAGCGGCTGCCGTCCTTGCGTTTGAGTTCCTGGTCGCGCCGGTGGATGCCGCCGGTCTCCAGCTCGGCGTAGATCGTGCCGCCGGCCACGTACGCGGCCTCGTCGAGGTACCAGTCGCGCGTGGTGCGCCCGATCAGTTCGTCGCGCCCGTAGCCGAGCATTTCCTCAAGACGGCGGTTGCATTTCTCGACCACGCGCTTGCGCAGCAGCGCGATGCCAAGCGATGCGGATTCGAAGATTGCCGTCTGCTCGTCGGCAACGTTGCGCAGCGCGGCTTCCTGGCGGCGCGCCTCGGTGACATCGCGATTGACGCCCACCGCGCGCAACGGGGTACCGTCCGCGGCGCGCACAATCACTGCTAGCGCGCGAAGGTGCCGAATCTCGCCATCCGGCGTGACGATACGAAACTCGGTATCGAAACTGCCCGCACCACGCAACGCGGCATCCAGTTCGGCCTCGGCACGGACACGGTCGTCCGGATGCATGCGCGTTACCCAGGCCTCATAAGCGCCGGAGAACTCGTCGCGCGTGGCGTGGTACAGCGCGAACATCGTGTCGTCCCACAGCAGCACGTCGCTCACGACGTCCCAGTCCCAGATGCCGGCGCCCGCAGCGCGGGTGGCCAGCGCGAGGCGCTGTTCGCTCTCATGCTCGGCGGCTTCAACCAGCTTGCGTTCGGTGACATCGGTTAAAACACCGTTCCACAGGCTGCCGCCATCTCCCTGCCGCGTGCCATCGGACTCGATGCGGAACCAGCGTGCCTCACCACGCACGACGAAGCGGCACTCGATGCGAAACGGCTTCAGCGTCGCGATCGCGTCGGCCTGCTTGCGCATCAGCTCGGCGAGGTCGGCCGGATGCGTGCGCGAGAAGGGCAACAGCGGATCACGCGCAATCGCAGCCTCGTCCACGTCCAGCAGTTCGCAGAAACGCGGGCTGACATAGTCGAAACCGCTGCGCCCATCGGTGCCGACGCGAAACGCGTAAATGCCGGCCGAGATGCGTCGCACCAGATCGTCGAATCGGGCGTTACTCTGCGCCAGCTCCTGGGTGCGTGCGGCGACCCGCTGCTCCAGCAAGGCCTGCTCCTCGGCGAGCCGTTCGGCCATGCGGTTGAAACTCACGCCGAGTTCGCGGAATTCGCCGCTACGTGCCAGCGGCGCGCGCTCGTGCAGATCGCCGGCGGCGATGCGCTGTGT
>CAMFLH010000009.1 GCA_945957295.1 uncultured Uliginosibacterium sp. | reverse complement strand
TTCAAGCGGTGCCAACAGAGGACCTCGAGGCTGCGCGCGCCCACTGAGACGCCAATTCGCGAGCTTATCCGAGGCGACCGGAGGATGTCGGTCATCGCCTACGCCATTAGTGGAACGTTGTATTCAGAATGAGTCACGACCCGGCTGGTAGAACGCGCACCTCCAGTGGTCGAGACGTATCCAGATGGACATCCCTCTGCGGGAATGCGATAGAGATGCCCGCATCCGAGAATGCACGCTCGGTCATGTACCGAATGTCGCTGCATACGACTCGACCGGAGACTCCCGTGCTCAGGTCGAGCCAGAAGTACAGGCCGAAGGAAAGCGCATCGGCATCAGAGTTTTCAAACAGGACTTCCGGCGCTGGATCTTTCAGCACGCAGCCGTGTCGTCTCGCTATGTCGAGCAGCAGATCCGATACGACGCACACCGGCGAGCCATACGCAACGCCAACGGCGACCGCAAACCGAATGGTGCCTGACGTGCAGGTCTAGCTCGTGACGTACTGTTTGTTGGCTCACGATGAAAGTTGCCCAGTTTTCGTAGGCCATCCGACTGCTTTCGAAGCCAACCAACCATCTCAGTGTCTGCTCGCGGGACACGCTATCAGTCCGGTCTTGGCCGGTGGGCGCCACGGTCAGTACATCGGCCAAGACAAGCCGCGCGGGTCGGCGGTAACCGGAATCCGCAAACCGCAAACCGCATCCGAATGCGGCGTATGGCTCGCCGAGTGCCTGCGGTGATCCGGATCGACGCGACCTGGCTCGCGATCGAGCCGCTGGACATGCGCGTTGTCTCTATGCGATCGAGGCCCCAAAACTTCTACCAGAAGCGCCGTACTGCAAGCGTCGAATTTTACCTGCCACGACTGGAGAGAAATAGCCAAAGCATGCCGGTCACACCAGCAATCAGCGAGGCCATCAAGATGGCCATTTTTGATGCATTGACGACGTCCGCTTCACCGGTGAAAGCGAGGTTGGTGATGAAGATCGACATCGTGAAGCCGATGCCACCCAAGAATCCGACCCCAACAACATGCCGCCAGCCCAGATCAACCGGCAGCCGGCAAAAACCGGTTTTCACTGCCAAATAAGTAAGCAGGAAGATGCCTAGCGGCTTGCCGATCACGAGGCCGCCAAGAATGCCGAGGCTGTTCGGACTGGCGAGGCTTTCCTGCCACTGCGGATCGAAGACGACCCCGGTATTGGCCAAGGCAAACAGTGGCAGGATCAAGAAGACAACTGGCTTGTGGAGTGCGTGCTCTATTCTGTGCGAGGGCGAATCCTCCTTGCCGTTCCTGCCGCTGAACGGAACAGCGAAGGCGAGCAGCACACCGGCGATCGTGGCATGAACACCGGACTTCAGCATAAGGAACCACATCAACGCACCGCCAAGCAGGTACGGCAGCAGTCTCATCACGCGAAAGTAATTGGCGACCACGAGCACGAGAAACACTGCCAGCGCACCGAGTAAGTAGACGAGCGAAAAGTTGGTGGCATAGAAGACAGCGATAACAATGATGGCGCCGAGGTCATCCATTACAGCAAGGGCAGCCAGGAATACCTTGAGCGACGTCGGCACGCGACTGCCCAACAAAGCCAGCGCACCCAAGGCGAAGGCTATGTCGGTGGCCATTGGAATCCCCGCGCCGGCCTGTGTTGGCGTTCCGCCGTTCAGGTAGACGTGAACACCGGCCGGCACCGCGATGCCGCCAATCGCGGCAAAGATCGGCAAAAGCGCATTGTGCAGGCTGGACAGTTCGCCAACGTAGAGCTCCCGTTCCAGTTCCAACCCGATAAGGAGAAAGAACACCGCCATCAGTGCGTCGTTGATCCAGTGCTCAATGGTCAGTCCAGCTACGGGAATCTGCCAGCACTGAAGGTAGGCGGGCCCGACCGCCGAATTCGCGATGCTCATCGAGACCACCGTACAGGCCACCAGGGCAATGGCGCCAGCCTTTTCAGATTCAAATAGTTCTGCGAAGGAGCGGGTCAAGGCAAAGGGCATGAAGTTTTCGGCTACCGGCCTAATCGAAAGAATTCAATTGGCCCAGAAATGTGTTCAAGTCCGGGCCCACCGATATCACTCTACGTCAGTACGGCCAGAAACAGCTTGATGATCAAAGCATTGGCAATGTCGATGAAGAAAGCACCGACCATCGGTACGATCAGGAACGCTTGATGGGAATGACCGAGGCGCTCGGTGACGGCTTGCATGTTGGCGATGGCAGTCGGTGTCGCGCCGAGCCCGAAGCCGCAATGACCGGCAGCGATAACCATGGCGTCATGGTTACTCCCCATGACGCGAAACGTCACGAAAATCGCCCAGGCAGCCATCAACAGGGTCTGACTGCCAAGCAGGATAAACATCGGCAGCGCTAGGGAAGCTAGTTCCCAGAGGCGCAACGACATCAAGGCCATGGCCAGAAAAAGCGCCAGCGAAACGTTGCCAAGCACCGATACGCAACGTTCGAACACCTCGTAGCCACCGAACCTTGCCAACGTATTGCGCAGTACCAAGCCGGTGAAGAGCACGCAGACAAAGGCGGGCAACTCCAGAACACTCCCCTGCAACGCGCGGGAGAGTTCTTTGCCCGCCAACAGGCAGACAGCGAACAGTGCCAGGGTCTCGATCATCGCCGGCGCCGTAATGAGGCGGGTGACGCCGGGGTCCTCGAACGCCCCTGGTGCTTCTGGGGCTGAGGCTGTGGATCCTCCCTGCGTCTTGCGCATCAGGTAACGGGCGACGGGACCGCCGATGATGCCGCCCAACACTAAGCCGAACGTGGCGCAGGCCATGGCCACCTCCGTCGCAGATGCGAGACCATACTTCTCGCTGAAGACGGCGCTCCAGGCCGCCCCAGTACCATGGCCGCCGGAAAGCGTGATCGAACCGGCCAGCAGGCCCATCAGCGGCGGGAAGCCAAGCAGGTTCGCCATCACCACACCGAAGAAATTCTGTGTGACGAGGAAACCAATTACCACTGCAAGTAGCAAAACCAGTGGTCGACCGCCGCGCTTGAGGCTTCCCAGATCAGCATTGAGCCCGATGCTCGCAAAAAAACTAAGCATTAGCGGCGTATTCTGCGTCGAGTCGAAACGCACCTCGAAGTCGAAGAGCGACTTGGCGGCATACAGCCCGAGCGCCACGATCAGGCCGCCGATCACAGGCTCGGGAATCGAGTAGTTGCGCAAAGCCGGTACCGAGCCTGCCAGCTTGCGACCGGTCAAAAGCACCAAGGAGGCAGCAACCAAAGTGCCGTAGCTGTCAAGTGCAATCATTCAAAGGGCTCCATTGAGACTTAGAAAGAAAACATGTCAGCACACCAATGAAATAAGGCACCGAGCGGCTGGGTGCTGAAACTGAGAGGCTCAAGGGCAAAGAGATGCTCGGCGACTAGCAGACAATCCGCGCTCAGGATGACTAGGCCTAGCAAATTGCTTTGTTTGTTTTGCAGCCAATCGCTTTCACCTCTTCTGGATCGATATCCTTCATGCGATCGCCGTAACCGACCGAGACTCTCTTCGGTTCAAAGTAGATCTTCTTGAACTTACCGAACTGCGAGATTGGTTCGGGAAAGCAACGAATGCCTTCCTAATCCAGTTTCAGACTAAGCCACCGGCAGTTGGCAACGAAACCGACAACAACTTCTCACACCAAGTCGGACTAAAAGGAGACAACGTTGAGCTCCATACCGACCGGACGTTGCCATCGCGTTCAGATCGCGCGCGAAATCGGCCCGCGTACGCTCTCCGAATTCAAAATTCTCCTGGAAACCGGGCACGTTAAACGAGCGCTCCGCTCGCTTTTCAGCGCGCACTCTGCCGGAAAATAGTTCACCTCTGCGGAACCGCCAGTTCCCAATTGCATGATCATCGCCGCCTGTGCCGGTTCGATCTGGGGTGGTGCCAAAACTTCGCCACATACAGAGAGCAGCATCCCAATCACCGAGGCAAATCGCTTAATCGTTGATCATCACTCAGGTGCCGGAGAAACGGTCGTTGTGCTATATCCATCAATACGCAGCGCAACAGCCCTTTCTGACAGTAAGCCCTAGCCGATTTCATCGATCACCCAACGTCGACTGATTGCCGTTGGAGAGATCAGTCATCGGGACGACAGGGTCAAATGGAACCGATCGCAATTCGAGAGGGGCGTCTTCGATCGCTGCCGATAGGCCCATCAAGATGGTTTGTCTCATTGTGGTAGCGCCCGACTAAGAATTCGGTAGGACACTAACATGATCCCGCCGGCTAAATGATCGCGCATGCCCATTCTGGGTACTTGCATATGCATCTGAAACAGCCGCCCACGACTCGTCCTGAGCCCATAGAAGTGATGCAGTCTCGAAAATGGATTGCGCGCTCGCCAAAGTTGCAAGGAATGACCAGTGAACTGGGTCCCCGATGCTCTCGGCCTAGCGCGCCCGAACGTATCGGCAAAGCTCGCGTGCTTAGTTGACTGGCGCGACATGCACTGCACACGAGAGGCGTACGACACCGTGTTGGAGGCAGAAATCCAGGGGGCAATTGCTGACTTGCTCAGCTAAGGCAACCGGCGCGCATGGGCGCGCTTGAGACGAGAACGCGAACGCCAAGGCGTAGGCCTGGTAAACCCTAAGGGGCTCTAGCTTCGCCACCGACGCGCCGCAAGCTTCGCTGTCAGTGACGACATGCGCTTTTTACGCCGCGCTCTTCACGCGAAGTGCCCGCCCCCAGACTAGTCATGGTGTCCGCCTAGCCTCGTGGTAGCCGCCGTCTTGCACAGTACCGGGCGCGGTCGCAACATCAGATCCCGGAGCGCTTGCTGAACGTCACCTCGACCCATGTACCCAGTTTGGGCACCCTCCTGCACCGATAGTTGAACTATTAAGTGAGAATGCGAGAGGCTCAGCGTCCGTTCGATCCCTACATCCGGGGAGCAACGAGCCAACGCGAAGAAACGACTATGGCTTCGAGAGGCAAACCATCGAGTCGAAGAAGTTATCCCCCATGGTGAGGGCCCTGCATCGGGTCGGTTAGGCAGCAGTTCCAGCTATCAATGTTCCTACCGGAAAGAAACGCCAAGACGCATCTCCGAACTCGCTCCTCAAAACATTTACCAACTCTCGAACGCAAACCGCTTTGGCATGAGTTCGAAAGAATCTCACCAGGGCTCCCATAACAGTAATTGGCATTGGGTATATGAGGCTTAACGTGAACGTTCGACTGCTGTCTTTTTCCACCGTTATTGCATTGTCGGCGCTCCTATCGCCTATCGATGCATCCGCAAGTAACACCGTAAAAGGCGCCGTTCTTGGCGCGGGGATCGGCGTTGTATCCGGGAAAGGCATCAAAGGGGCTCTTGGTGGCGCAGTTCTGGGCGCCGGAGTTGGCGCAGTAACAGAACAAGGCCAAGACGGTAAGAACGCGCGCAAAGGAGCCAGAACTGGCTTGTTACTTGGAGCCGGCGTTGGGCTATTAAGCGGGAAAGGTGTTAACGGTGCGCTCAAGGGCGCCCTTGTTGGTGCCGCTGCCGGTGCTGTCGTTGGCAAAGTTACAGGAGAGTAAGGCAATGTCTAAACGTTATCTGGCCACCATGAGCTCTGGTTTTCTGCTACTCGTCTCGTCACTATTCACCTCAACCGCTTCTGCAGCAGAGAGCGGCATTCCGGCAACGTTTTACACAACGTGCAGAGATGCCCAAATCATGGCATCAAAGGGGCAGTCGGACGCGGTTTCTGAGTTGATTGCGCAATTCGGAAACGCAACCGTAGAGGCAAGGGCGCTGTCTCTGCCAAAATCAGATGAGATTGACACGTTGGTAGTCAAACAACTAACAATTGAATGCAAGAAGGATCCAGACGGACTGTTGATATCTGCCGTTGACACAGCATTACGCAATCTCGCAGCCAGCACCGCCCAACACTGATTATCAGACGACACTTGTTGTCGTCGAAGAGCGGCGGCATCTCTCGACATGTTCGGAGATGCCCGCGCCCTGCCGCCCACATATCGACGGCGCGCCATTGCGACGGCTACGCCTGTCTGTAATGCAGACGCATCGTCTATTCTTGTCGCTTCTCCCCAATACAAGCCGGCGCCAATGAAATCGACTCACCTCTCGGTCCGAACGCCGTTGACCCTGCTCCTGCTTGCCGCGCTATGTCTTCATCAGGCACACGCCAACAACCTCGCCGGCACGCTGTTGCCTGGAACATCGAAGCAGAAGCCATCGCCTCGGGCGGCAAACACCGCTCCGATCAAGAACGACGAACTGCGTGCTCGTTTGCTGAACGAGCGCGCGAAGCTCGAACGCCTGACCAGTGCGGGGAGTGAGGACGCGGGAGTACCTGCCGGGACGCCACCAAATGAAGTTGCCGCTCGTCGCTATTTCCAACAACTCCTGGTAGGCGCGCTTACTACTCAAATTGATGCGAATGATCGCCTCGATGCCGCACGAGGAGCGGGAGCGCTTGGCGAAACTGAACCGACTCTGAAGGGTCCTGCACCCTATGCAATCGCAGAAGTGGACAGGCTGCGGCAACGAATGCAAGCGGCAGCAATGCAAGTGGACTGGTTGGAGATCGTACAACGGCTGTGCGAGCGCGACCTCAACAATGCGGGGATAGCGCATCGCCGTGGGAAGGAATCTGAACGAAAAGCGCTCGAATTGCTGGAACGAAAGCGCGGCGAGTCTGCTCCCGGTAGGGCCCTGTGGAAGTATCAACTGGCGGAACTCGAAAGCCAAGCGACAGGCGTGGAGCTGCAGGCGCAGGAAAGTACGCGTTCTGCCGTAGAAGAAGAGCTAAAGCAAGCTCGCAGTCGGTATCGCGAACTCGAAGCCGCGCTTGTGGCGACTGACGGAAACGTGCGGTTCTCAAAAGAGGATCTTCAGTTACTGCTGTCTCGGAACGAGACTCGCCAAGCAGGCCTAGAGAAGGAATTGCTGGAGAAACGAAGAGCGGCCGAAAGCCAACGCCTTGCTGTATCTCAATCCAAGGCAGCGGTCGATAAAGCGGAACAAGAACAGCTGGTCGCACAAGAGGAACTCGTGAAACCAACAGTTCGGCGTGGTCGGCCCTTGTCGCCGGAAGCGCTAGAGCGAAATGCGTTGCGCGCGCGGGACGAGTCCGAAAATTCCCGGCGAGAACTCAAGCTGGCTCAGTTGCGATTGCAGGCTACCCTGTCTGAAATCGACACGTTACGACGACTAGTCAATGCGCGACAGTTACAGCGCACGTTCTGGGAGCTACGTTTTGCGGAAGCCGAGAATGCCAAGACCGCCGAGAGGGATCGGGAAACAGAAGACCGCGTTCGCCGGCTATTAGATCATCTGAAGGAACCCGAAAGCGCGCTACGCCAATCACTGCAGCTCAACCTTGATCAGACGGCCATTCTTCAGGATCGCATTTTAGAGGCCTCTCCAGGCGAGGGCGCTGTTTTGCGTCGCGAATTGGAAATCCTGAGCGATCGCCGTTTGATTGACATTGAATCGCCCCGGCTTCCCTAGACAGTTTTCTGGTTGTTGAAATACTGCTGTTCGAACTCGACCGGAGACATGCTCTGGGCGTGACTATGCCGACGTTTCGGGTTGTAGAACAACTCGATGTAGTCAAAGACATCGCGCCGAGCGTCCTCTCGGGTCGCGTAGATCTTTTGGCGAATCCGTTCGCGTTTGAGCAGTTGGAAGAAACTCTCTGCAACCGCGTTGTCGTGGCAGTTGCCGCGCCGGCTCATGCTCCCCACAAGATTGTGGTGCTTGAGGAAATGCTGCCAGTCGTGGCTGGAAAACTGGCTGCCTTGGTCCGAATGGACGATGACGGCTGTATCCGGCTTTCGTCGCCACACCGCCATCAGCAACGCATTGAGGGCCAGATCCCGATGCATACGCGGTCCCATCGACCATCCGACCACCTGGCGGGAGAACAGGTCGAGCACGACAGCCAGATAGAGCCAGCCTTCGAAGGTGCGGATGTAGGTGATGTCGGTCACCCATGCCTTGTTAGGCGCTGTGGGTGAGAACTGGCGCTCGAGCACATTGGGATGGACGATTGCCGGCCGGCCGCCATAGTGGCTGCGCCGCCGCGAATAACCTGTTTGCGAGCGCAGCCCCTCGACTCGCATCAACTTAGCCACGCGGTGCTTGCCGCATTGCTCGCCCATCTCGCGCAGATCATCATGGATCTTGCGATAGCCGTACACGGCGCCAGACTCAAGCCACGCGTGCTTGATCAGCCCCAGGAGCCGACGATCCTCGCGGCTGCGCGCACTCTCAGCGCATCGACTCCAAGCGTAGAAACCGCTTGGATGGACGCCGATGACCTTGCACATGCGCCGCACCACGAACTCGCGCTGATGGGCCTGAATGAACGCGTACTTCACCCGGACTGCTTGGCAAAGTACGCGGCGGCCTTTTTTAGGATGTCGCGCTCTTCGGTGACGCGTTTGAGCTCACTCTTGAGCCGACGAATTTCCGCGTTTTCGGCATCCGCCTTGGCCCGTTCCGGCGCGGGCGTGCTGTAGCGCCTGATCCATTGATACAGGCTGTGCGTGGATACTCCAAGCCGCGCTGCCACCTCCGCGACGGCGTGACCTCTATCGGTGACCTGCTTCACCGCTTCGATCTTGAACTCTTCCGTGTAACGCGCTGTACCCATGACACCTCCTTGTACGCCTCAGTTTGAGGCAAGAATGTGTCTAGGAAACCCGGGGCGTACATGGACGCCCCCGGTTTGCCCAGCATTCATTTGGTGATGGTTTGAAGGCAAGCTTGCAGCCGTACATTCGGACTTTCGCTGCGGCAAAGCCGCTGTCCCTGATGGAATGCGCTGGTTGGGTCCCGATCGATTCAATGCACTCGAAGTGCGTCGCCCCGGATGGGTTTGGTCAACCACGGTCTTACCTGTTTCGCCATCACTGCATGATTGCCAGAGCAATCGGTGGAAGTGCTTCCTGCTCGGTCCTGCGTATGTTCGTTCGCGTTACGCGCTCGCCAGTCTGGGCGTGTAATCGACCCGAAACTCCCGGTCGTGGGCTAGCAAGGCCCAGATGGTTCTCGCGTTCTTGCTCGCCAAGGCAACGGCGGCAATGTTCGGATTTCGTCGGCCCAGCAGCGAGTTCAGCCACGGGTTCGATTTCGCATGACGCACGGTCGCCAAAATTGCTGAGCGGGCGCCGTGAATCAGCAAGGTTCGCAGATACACATCGCCGCGTTTGCTGATGCCCAACAGTGTAGGTTTCCCACCGCTGGAATGCTGTCGCGGAACGAGGCCCAACCATGCGGCCAGTTGCCGGCCATTCTTGAAGCTGCGGGCATCCGCAATCGAGGCTACCAACGCAGTAGCCGTCAGCGGTCCGACCCCCGGAATCTTCTCCAGACGTTGGCTCAGCTCACAGCTGTGGTGCCATTGCTTGATCTGCGCCTCCAGTTCGTCGACCTGCCGATCCAGTTCGACCAACTGCTCATAGAGGCGCCCCATCAGGCGCCGAAACAGCGTGGGTAGCTCATCACCTGCATGTTCGACAAGCCCCTGGAGCTGATTACGTAAGGCGCCCATGCCCTTGGGCAGAACCATGCCAAACTCGGCCAATAACCCTCGGATTTGATTGGCCTGCGCGGTGCGTGCCACGACAAAGCCTTGTCGAACGCGGTGCATCGACAGCACCGCCTGCTGCTCAACACTTTTGATCGGCACAAATCTCATGTTCGGTCGTGCGACCGCCTCGCAGATCGCCTCCGCATCTGCCGCGTCGTTCTTGTTGCTCTTCACGTAAGGCTTTACGAACTGCGGCGACATGAGTCTGACGGTGTGTCCAAAACCCTGCAGCTTGCGCGCCCAGTAGTGCGCGCCGCCACACGCCTCCATGCCGATCAGGCAGGGGGCCAAGTTGGCCATGAATGGGGCAACCTGATCCCGCTTGAGCTGTTTGCGCAGCACCGTCTTGCCATGTTCATCCACACCGTGCAACTGAAACACGCTCTTGGCCAGATCGATCCCGATTGTCGTAATCAGCATGACAGACGCCTCCTTCACCTCGACTGGTTGACCGGCGCTTCCACTCTGGCACACCGATGCCTAATCGGGAGGGGCGTCCATCCCATTGATTCACATCAAGGCGACCGCGGAAGTTACCCAACTTCGCTTGCTAATCGAACGCTGGGTGGAAGACTTTGATCGTACGGCGGCGGAGCGCAGTGGCAGCGCACGGGTGGCGGTCGCGCTTCAAGAGGCGCGGGAAATGGCCTCTGTTGCATGGGGGTACGAGATCACCACGGTGGACGACACAACGGTCGTAGAGGGACAAAGTATCGCCATTCAGCGCCCGATCACAGTTGGGAAAGTAGCGATCGCTTTTGTCGTTCTGGTGGCCGGATTCGTTCTGGCGCGCAAGGTGGCACGACTCATCGAGCGACAAGTTCATGTGCGCCTGCAGTGGCCTCCGTCGGCGATCAAGACGGCGAGCAACTGGATACTCTCTGCGGTGTTCATAGTCTTGGTTGTCATTAGCCTCGCGATTGTGCGGATTCCAATTACGGTGTTCGCGTTTCTCGGTGGTGCGATCGCCATTGGTGCGGGCTTCGGCATGCAAAACCTGCTCAAGAACCTGATGAGCGGTTTGATGCTTCTCGCGGAGCGTCCTTTCAAACTGGGTGATCTCGTGGACGTGGGCGGAATGCGCGGTGTCGTAACCGATATCGGCGTACGTGCAAGCACATTGCGCAACGTCGACGGCATTGAGACGCTTGTCCCAAATGCAACCTTCATCGAACAGAATGTCACCAACTGGACCTACACGTCGGGAACAGTACGATTCGGCGTTTCCGTGGGAGTGGCATACGGCTCCGACGTTCGCGTGGTGACTGATCTTCTACTCGAGATCGCCGGACGTCACGGGAGAATATTGAGAGATCCAGCACCCGAAGTGCTGTTCGAGAACTTTGACGCCGATGCGCTAACGTTCGGACTCTATTTCTGGCTCGACTTGGATACCGGCGTTTCCGGTCGTGTAGTCTGCAGCGACGTCAGGTACATGATTGAGAGGGCGTTTGCCGATTCGCGTATCTCGATAGCATTTCCTCAGCGAGACCTGCATCTCGACACATCGCGGCCGCTCGAAATCAGAGTAGTGCCTGCCCAGGCGTAATGGAACCTTCCAGCCGCTTGAAGATGACGCGCGAGCGCCTGTTAGCCTAATAACTCGGGTTTCATTCGAACATGTGTTGATTGTCTAGAATTCCTGCTGAAGGGCCGTGTAAACATAGCTCCTGGCACCTGGTGACTCCAAAATAGACGCATGAGACTCGTCAAACCCAACCACTTTCACAGCACGCATTTGTGCTAGCGGACGTAATTGGCTACCCAATCGCACGACGCCATCCCCATTCTGCCCCCCAAACGCGAAGAGAAGGAAATGGGAGAAACCGGGGCCACTGCTCGGCACTTCAAAGAGGCCGCTGAGGAATTCGCTGCCCGGCTCCACATCAATCCACGACGGAATGGCGGTCGGCGCGTACTTGACGCCCCAAGCGGCAGCCTCATGTCCGCCCCAAGGCGTCGCCAACGTCACGAGCACTCGCTTGCCTTGAGCCTCGGCGGCGCCGTGTTCCCGCAAGGAAGCCATCGCCACCAGTCCGCCCATGCTGTGTGCCACGATCGCGTACTGGGTGAAGCCATATTGCTTCTGCAGTGCTTGCGTCAGCCGAGTGAGCATTTCGGCTGATGCAGACAGTCGGAGCCCGGACGGATACTGAAAGACTATCGGCTGGAACTTCGCGGTGTCGAGACCGGAGATGAGGTACGCAAACTCCCTCGGCGTCCCACCGGCTCCGTGCACAAAGAAGACAGGGACCTTTCCCCTTTCAAACGGCGAGAGCAGATAGACTCCGCCGCCGATCTGGGTGAAGAAATCGGCGGCGCGCCAGAGGCCCAGCCCACCCAAAGCAGGGTCAAACTGTGGATCGTCCAGGTTCGCTTGGTTGCCAAACGATATGGGCAGACTCAGTTGCTCAGCATTGGCAAGAGAGCTCAATGCGCGCACGAGCGCGACATCAACACGGTCTGACGCTCCGAGACGCAAGTTCAACCCCTTTGGCCTGTCGTTCTGCGATATCTCTTCGACTCCGCTCCCGATTGCGACCGGTTCGCCACGATCAAAGGCGCCATTGACGTTACGATCCTCAAACGCGACCACCCTGTACTTTCGCCCGCGGTGCACGCGTACAAGGAAGAATCCGTCGTCCGCGGCCACCGCATAGTTATCAACCCGCCAGCCATCCTCGCCTTCGTACAGTGCAACGACGATGCGCCGTCCTCCTGCACACCCATCACACTCAATGTGCCCGTGAAACGCGCCCAAATTTTCGAGCTCCGAGAGGTTTCGTTGCAGCTCGCCAAACCTGCCAAACGAGCAGGCGCTCAGCCCCACGGCTGCTGCCAGAAGCAGCGAAAACCCAATCTGTCTCAAAGGGATGTGCTCCACGCGCTCGCCAAAACGTCTTCAAACACTACGGTTGATAGCCCAGATAAATGTACCCAGCCCAGTTGCTGCCGTGATAGTTGGCATTGCCTATCGCAAAGTACAGCGGGCCAATAAAGGTGTCTGCTCCGACAAACACGGAAGCAGCCGGAATGACCCGGGGCATCACGTCGCCCGACAGCAATCCCTTGGCTTTGCCGACCTCCAACGAACCGCCCATGTAGGTCCCCGAACCAAGTTGAGGAAGCAGTGCCGAGACTCGGTGGTAGAGCATCAATCGTCCAAAGAACGTCTCAGCCGCCGCGATACGGCCTGTTTCCAAACCGGAAAGACGTAAGAACCCGCCAAGCTGGTTGATCTGGCCAAAACGGGCATACGGCGCCGACGTAGCGCGCATCTGCAGCGACGAGCGGGCAGTCAGTTCGCCGAACGACTGAGCCAAATCGACGTCGAGAGCGCCCATCGTCATTGATGGTTCGCCAGAATCCGAACTCTTCACCCAGAAGCTGTTGATCTCGCCGCGGTATCCGTTTCGCGGCCACCGTGGATTGTCGAATTGATCAACCGCGCCCCTGATGGAATAGCCGTACAGGCGGGCGCCCCCGTCAGCCTTGTACTTCGAGAGCCCACTCAGCACACTCGTCTGTACGTCGGACAGAAAGGCATAGCTCCTGAGCTCGCCGTACTCACCGAACGTGTAGCCGACACCTGCCTCGGCCCCAGCAGTCCGTACATCAAGATCGCCGAGATTGGCGCCAACCGTGTTGTAGACGGGAAACTTCACGTTCCGGATGTAGCCCCGAACGGACCCGATCAGCGCACTCGGCCACAATGGTTGATAGAGCTCCGACACGAGCTCGGAGTTGTTGCCCACCCGGATGTCGTTTTTCCAACGCGTCCCTCGCTCGGTCAGCCACGCCATCTGATAGTTGGCCAGGAGCGCTACGTTTGACGTGCGATAAGAATCGATTTCAATCCCGACTCCCAAACGTAGTCTGTTTGGTCCGACGCCGCGCTCCGCAACCCGCACTTCGGTGACAGGCGGTGTCGCCGACAACGAATAGCGGTAACCAATCGTGTCAAAGTCGCCGGTGTTGAACAGCAACTCTATTCGCTGTTCAAGGTCCTCTTGGCTGGCGGGGGGATGATCCCCTTCGATGACTTTCTGAATCAGGGGCTGCGGAAAGTGCGTGGTGCTCGAAATCCGCATATCAACGGGAGGCGGGATTACCGCCGTCGCCCGCGCTTGCAAACTCTGCTTCCAGGCACGGTAAGAACCGTCGGCCACCGCCAGTGTCGACAGCCTCGCCGCGACGGCGGTAGCCGCTGCTCGCCCTCGTTCGATGATCGCTGCAGCATCCGTGAAGCTTGCGGGGGTAAACCCATCGAGTTGTGGCTCAATCAAGATGTCGCGCTCGTCAAGCAAACGCCGGCTGGCGACAACGTTCTTCCCCGTCATCACATTGAGCGTCTGGTTGGCGACATCAAGGAGTGAGCGAATTTCGTCGCGCTTGAGCGTCGGCATGCCGACATCCACCGCGATGACGATATCGGCACAGCCGCCCTTCAAGTTTTCGATCGGAAGGTTGCGAGCGAACATGCCGTCAATGAGCAGCCGGCCTTCGTCATCTACGACGTCAAAGACCCCGGGAACCGCCATACTTGCGCGCAGCGCCGTCGCAAGATCCCCCGAGTGGAACTCAACGAGATCCCCGGTCTCTAGGTCTGTGGCAATAGCGACGAACGGAATCGGCAGCGACTGGAAGGACTCGGAGGTCAGCCCCCCCGTGAGTTCGCGGAGGAATCGATCGATCCTCTGGGAGCCAACAAGGCTTCGGCCTACAGAGAGGCCATCCGCAGTGAGACCAATGGTTGGCGACGAGAGATTCTTGTTGTCATCAATCTTTCTCAGATACGGCAACTTTCGCCGGTCAGGCGCACCGGAAAGCAGGCTATTCCAGTCTGCCGTTTTGACCTTTTGAATTAACTCCGTTACATCGGCACCGGTGGCGTAAATGCCTCCGACCAGAGCGCCCGCACTGGTCCCAGCAATGCAACTGATTGGAATGTGCAGCTTTTCGAGCTCGTCGATGATCCCAAGATGCGCCAGTCCCCTCGCACCGCCGCCGCCGAGCACCAATCCGACACGCAACGGCGCGTTCGCTGCGTTCGGCGGGGTGGCGGCCCACGCGGTCTGTCCGAGCCCCCACCACAGAATGAGCGTCAGCGCCGCCCGAAAGCACGCCCGGAGGCGTGGCCGATCTCGGCACATACCGGTTGCGGTAGTCATAGGCGTCAGCCCCTGCGTAACGCAGCACATGGCAATCGCTGTAAGCTGGCGGAGAACACCGGCGAGGTCCACATACGAGACAGCGCGCTCAAGTGAAGCGCGCCAGTTCCTCGATGCGATGCGCCAGCCGGGCGATCTGCGCCCAGTCATGGCTTACGATGTCCTGCGCGTGGGCGAGGCCATTGCGCAGGTTCTCCAGATCCCGCGCCAAACGCTGACTCTCGGCCCTGGATTGACCCCGAATCAACGCCCGCGGCGTCGCGTCCAGGGTCCTAACGATGTTCAATTTGTCGGAGAGTTGCAGACAGTCCAGCAGACTGGCCGGTCGCCCCGCATGGGTTCGCAGCCGCAGCATCTCATGCGCCTTGGCCAGTCGCGCGGGGCTCAGCAATGGCTGCCATTCAATCGAGTCACCCGCCGCTCGTAATCCTTCGGTCACCAGCATTTCCAGGGTCGTGATCATGCCGAATAGCCACATCCGTACCTCCGCGCCCTGCATCTGGGGGCGACCGATGTAGCTAACGACCATGCCTTGCTCCGCCAGAAAAACGTAGTCGTGCCGCGTCAGCGCCAGCACGACATCAGAGAGGACCGTATCCATTTGCAGTCGCTGTGTTGGCGCAATCGGTTGCATGGCGTCGGCAAAACGACCCTCGCCCAGTTGATCCGCCCGCACATAACCCTGCACAACGCCACTCCGCCTTACGCCGAGGACCGACGCCCCACTCAGGCCATTGGCCTCGGTAACGGACGTACCGGCGTCGAACGAGCGCAACGGCTCGGCAACGTCGCCGGCCGAGAAGAGTCGCACAAAGACACTCAAAGTTCGTCGTGAGCGCGGTTGAGCCAATAAGGCTTCTAGCGCCCGGTCAGTCTGCTGTTCTGTCTGGACCGGCGCTTTGCCCACCCGTGCCAGCCACTTCTCGTGCGTCTTGCGCGCCCGCTGAATCAACGCGTGGTCGCCCGCAGTCAGCACATCGAGAAGCTGCGCCATTTCGCTGAGAAAGACGCGACCGAATCCGGCGTCGTGCTTGCAGACATCCTGGCAGTTGTCGATCAGGTCAGCGAGCTTGACCGTCTGCGCCCGCGCCGGCGCCCGCGCGAGATGCTCGAGGTCCAAGGCCTTCCGCTGAGCGCGATTGCCATCTTGCGGGCGCGAAACGTCGGTCAGCGCATCGACCAGCTCGCGCACACTGGCACCGAAGTGCCGTCCGACCTCCTCGATGGTCACCGGCGTGTCTTCGACGACATCATGCAACCAGGCCGCCGCCAGCATCTCGGCGTCCTCGCTGACCGTCGCCACAATACCTGCCACCCGCCCCAGATGCTCGGCGTAGGGCTGGCCGGTATATTTGCGCAGTTGGCCGACCTGCGCATGCGCCCTGCAGGCAAAGTCTCGCGCAGCATCGACCAGCGCCGCCCCCACCAGCACCTCAGCCACCGTGTGCAATCCTCGTATCCATCCACGCGCCGCCAAGCGCGCGGGAGAGATCGAGAGACGCGCCCAGCACGGCACTCTGGTTCGCGATACGGTTCAGGTCGGCCGAAAACAGCGCGCGGTCGGCGTCGATCACTTCGAGATAGCTGGTGTAGCCATTCTCGTAGCGCAGCTTGGCCAGCTCCGCGTAGCGCGTCAGCGCTTCAACCTGGCGTGTGGAGGCAGCCAGCTGCTCGCGCAGCTTCACGCGCGAGACCAGCGCATCATCGACTTCGCGGAAGGCGTTCTGCACCGTCTTCTGGTACTGCGCCACCAGTGCAGCGTGACTCGCCCGCGCGCTGTCGACCCCAGCGCCGATCCGGCCGGCGTCGAAGATCGGCTGCGTGATACCAGCGACGCCGTTCCACACCTGGTTGCTGTCGTTGAACAGCGCCGACAGATCGCCGCTCGCGACACCAAACAACCCGGTCAGGCTGATGCGCGGGAACCACGCCAGCCGCGCGGCGTCGACGCGCGCGTCGGCCGCCGCAAGCTGCGCCTCAGCCGAGCGGATGTCTGGCCGGCGCGCAAGCAGTTGCGAGGGCAGACCCGCCGGCACATCTGGGTCGCGCAGCTCGGCCAGCGGTTTGCCCCGCTCGATCGGGCCTGGATTGCGGCCCAGCAGCACCGACAGCGCGTTCTCGGCGTGGGCGATTGAGGCCTCAATCTGAGGCACCGAGGCGACAGCTTGCTCGTATTCGGAGCGCACTTGGGCCAGCTCAACCTCGGAGATTACGCCGCCGTCGAAACGCATCTGGAAGAGATCCAGACTCTGCTGACGCAAGGTCAGCGTGCGGCGGGAGATTTCCAGCTGCGCATCGAGCTGGCGCAGCGTGAAGTAGCCCTGCGCGACCGAGGAGGCAAGCGACAGGTAGACGCCGCGCTGCACCTCACGCTGCGCGAGCAGATCGGCGCGGGCGGCATCCGTCGCGCGGGCGAGTCGCCCCCACAGATCGACTTCCCAGGACAGGTTCAGGCCGACGCTGAAAGCGTTCGCGGGTCGGATCGGGAAATCGCCCCCCTTGCCGCGCGCGGCCTGTGCGCCCAGGCCCAATTGCGGAAAGCGGTCGGCACCGCTGGCTGTGACGCGCGCACGGTAGTTCTCGACGTTGGCCGCAGCGATGCGGACATCGGGGTTGGCGCGGAGCGCAAGCTCCATCAGCTGGTTCAGCGTCGGGTCGTCGAAGGCCGTCCAGAAGTCCTGCGCCAACACAGCATCCACATTGCTCACCGAGGGTGCCGGATTCTCGCTGCGCCAAACCTCCTTGGCGTCCAGTTCCGGTTTGGTGTCGCTGTGGATCAGCGCGCAGCCGCCAAGCGCCGACACGACGGCCACGCCAAGCGCAGTACGTTGCAGCGTTTTACGCATGTTGGCGCACCCCCTCGGCGGCAGCCTGCTTCTTGCCGCCGAGCTTTTCGCCCAGCGTCTGGACCATCACGAAGAACAGGGGTACGAAGAACAGCGCCAGCGTGGTCGCGCCGATCATGCCGCCGATCAGCCCGGTACCAATCGAGTGCCGCGAGTTCGCACCCGCACCGGTCGCGATCGCCAGCGGCACCGCGCCGGCAATGAAAGCCAGTGAAGTCATTACGATCGGCCGCAGCCGCAATCGCGCGGCCTCCACCGCCGCTTCGACGATCGGCAAGCCTTCTTGGCGCTTGAGCACCGCGAACTCGACGATCAGGATCGCGTTCTTGGCCGCCAGACCCACCAGCGTGACGAGGCCGACCTGGAAGTAGATGTCGTTCTCCAACCCACGCAGGAAGATGGCCACCAGCGCGCCGAAGATACCGAAGGGCACCGCGGTGATCACCGAGAACGGCAAGCCCCAGGACTCGTACTGCGCCGCCAGGATCAGGAACACCATGATGATGCCGAACGCGAACACGACCGCCGTCGTGCCACCGGCCTGCTTCTCCTCATAGGCCAAGCCAGACCACGCGAACGAGAAACCGTCCGGCAAGGTCTCCGCCGCCACTTCTTCCATGGCCTGGATCGCCTGCCCCGAGCTATAGCCTGCCGCGGCATTGCCGGTGACCTTGGCCGCCGAGAAACCGTTGAAGCGGCTAATCAGTTCGGCACCGGTCGTGAAGTGGGTCGTCGTCACCGCAGAGAGCGGCAGCATCTTGCCGCCGGACTGGCGCACATAGATGTTCTGCAGGTCGTCCGGCGATTCGCGGTACTTCGGCTCCGCCTGCAGGATCACCTGGAACACCCGAGAGAAGGCGTTGTACTGGCTCACGTAGAGCGAGCCAAACAGCGTCTGCATCGCGGCATACACATCCTGTACCGGCACGCCGAGCGTCTCCGCACGGTTGCGATCGACCTCGACCTTCAACTGGCGCGATGCCGCGTTCACCAGCGTGGTCATGTCGGCCAGCTCGGGCCGTTTCTTCGCCTCCGCCACAAACGCCTTGGTCACCCGGTCAACTTCGGCGTAGTTCGCGCCGCCCTTGCTCTGGATCCAGAACTCGAAGCCGCCTGAACTGCCCAGCCCCGGAATCGGCGGCGGCAGCAGGGGTACCACGACGCCGTCCTGCACCGCAGCTGAGGCTTTGCGTACATGCCCAACGGCGGCCATAGCTGACGCGGCCAAGCCACCACCTCTTTCCTTGAAGGGCTTCATTTCAACGAAGACGATCCCGGCGCTGGACTTCATCTGGTTGTCGATCATACTGAAACCAGGGATCGACGAAGTGTTCTGCACGGTAGGTAGCTGTGCGAACTGTTTGGCCACGGTCTCGGTGGTGGCCTGCGTACGATCGAGACTCGCCGCATCCGGCAAAATTGTCGCGGCCAACACGTAGCCCTGATCCTCCATCGGCACGAAGGAGCCTGGAATGTGTCGGAACAGGCCGAGAATCACCGCCACCATCGCGGTGAACACCAACATCGCCACTGCCACGCGCCTGATCGTCAGGCGCACACCTGAGGCGTAGTTGGAAGTCAGACGTTCAAAGCCGCGGTTGAACCAACGGAAGAAGCGATTCGGCTCACCGTGTTGAGGCTTGAGCATCAGCGCTGCCATCGCCGGCGTCAGTGTCAGCGCCACGAAGCCGGAGAGCGCCACCGAGATCACGATGGTGATTGCGAACTGTTTGTAGAGGAGACCCGTCGTGCCGCTGATGAAGGCGACCGGGATGAACACCGCCGCCAACACCAGTACGATCGCGATGACTGGCCCAGTCACCTCGTCCATCGCCTTGAAAGCAGCGTCACGCGGCGAAAGCTTGAACTCGTGCATGTTTCGCTCGACGTTCTCGATCACGACGATCGCATCGTCCACCACGATACCGATCGCGAGTACCAGGCCGAACAGCGTCAGCATGTTGATCGAGAACCCCAGCAGCGTCATGCCGATGAAGGTACCAACCAGTGACACCACCACCGCAACGGTCGGGATCACCGTCGCACGGAGGTTCTGCAGGAACAGATAAACCACCAATACGACCAGCACCACGGCCTCGAAGAGCGTGTGCACCACTTCGTTGATCGAATCCTGCACGAAGGTGGTCGTATCAAGCGAGACGAGATAGTCCATCCCCTCGGGGAAGGTCTTCTTCATCTCAGTCATTGCCGCACGCACGTTTTTTGCAACCTGCAGCGCGTTAGATCCCGCTTGTTGGTAGACGGCAATCAGTGTCGTGGGCTTGCCATTCATCGTGGCGCGGACGAGGTAGTCCTTCTGCCCCACCTCGGCGCGGCCGACGTCGCCCAGGCGCACGATCGCCGCGCCCTTGGCATCGGTGCGCAGGATGATGCGTTCAAATTCGCTGGGGTCGGAGAAGCGCCCACCCGCGACGACCGGGAAGGTCAGTTCCACCGGCCTGTCGGTCGGCGAGGCGCCGATGCGGCCGATGCCGAACTGCTGGTTCTGCGCCGATACCGCGCGCTGGATGTCGGTCGGCGTGATGCCCAGCGCCGCCATGCGGTCCGGCTTGAGCCAGATGCGCATCGCCAGATCCGGCACGCCCATGATCGAGGCCTGATTCGCGCCGGGCACGCGCTTGATCGCATCAAGCACATACACGTTGGCGTAGTTGGCGATGTACTTGTCGTCGAAACGCCCATCCGGCGAGTACAGGCCCAGCAGCATCAGGAAGCTGTTGGAGCGCTTCGCGACGCTGACGCCGGCCTTCTGCACGATGTCCGGCAACTGCGTCATCGCGAGGCTGATGCGGTTCTGCACCTGCACCTGCGCAATGTCCGGGTCGGTGCCGACCTTGAAGAACACGGTCAGCGAATACTGCCCCGCCGCCGAGCTGGTGGACTGCATGTACATCATGTTGTCGACGCCGTTGATCTGGGCTTCCAGCGGCGCGGCCACCGAGTCTTCGATCGTCTTCGCGTCGGCGCCCGGATAGGCGGTGGAAATCGTGACCTGGACCGGCGAGATATCGGGGTACTGCGCGACCGGCAGCGCATACATCGCTGCGAGGCCCGCGATCGTCAGCACGATCGATAGCACCGTGGCGAGAATCGGCCGCCGGATGCAAAGGTGGGAGATCATCGTTGCGCTCCCTTACTTCGCCACGGCTGCAGACTGTTCAGCTTGCGGCATCAGTACCGGATCGACGTCCGCCTTGTAGGCTTCGAGCGTCTTCACGATCTTGACCGGCACGTCCGGGCGCAGCTTCATGCCGCCGTCGACCACAAGCTTGTCGCCGGCCTTCAGACCGGCCGAGACAACCCAGTTGTCACCCTGCATGGACGCAAGCTGCAGCGGCCGCACCTGCGCCTTGCCCGCCGCATCGACGACGAAGGCAAGATTGCCCTGCGCCGTTTGCAGCACCGCGCGTTGCGGCACGATGATGCCGTTGAGTCGATACGCGCCATGCAGGCGCACCCGCACGAACTGCCCCGGGCGCAGCGTGCCCTTCGTGTTCGGCAACTCGGCGCGCGCCAGGAAGGTGCCTGTCTCCTGACTGAAGGAGGCATCAGTGAAGGTGAGCCGGCCGGTTTCCTCGAAACGCGAACCGTCGGCCAGCACCACCTCGACGCGGAAATCGCCCTCCTTCGGCGCACGCACGACGCCCTTCTTCACCATATCGCTGAAATTCAGTTGCTGGTTCTCGGAGATGCTGAAGTTCACCCGCATCGGAGACAGCGCCGCCACATAGGTCAGCAAACTGTTCTGCGGATCAAGGTAGGTGCCCTCGGCAACCTTGGCAAAACTCGCCAGCCCGCTCACCGGCGAGCGGATCGAGGTGTAGGAGAGGTTCAGCTCAGCGGTGATCACGCTCGCCTTGGCCGCTTCTACGCCAGCAGCCGCGGCGCGGTAGTTGCCGATCGCGTCATCGCGATCCTTCTGGCTCACCGCATTCTTCTCGGCCAGCGGCTCGATGCGCTTGCGATTGGCCTCGGCCGTCACCAGTCGTGCCTCTTCCTGCGCCAACTGGGCCTTCGCGACCTGCAGCTGGGCCTCGAAGGGCTTGCGATCGAGCTGGAAGAGCGGCTGCCCTTCCTTGACCATCGAACCCTCGCGGTATTCACGCTTTTCGAGGAAGCCGCTGACCCGCGCTCGGATCTCGACCTGGCGCGAACTTTCAGTCTGGCCGACGAATTCCGGCACGATCGGTACGTCCTGCACGACGACGGGCTGAACCGAGACCTCGGGCGCGGTCGAAGGCGTGCTTGGCTCGTTGCTGCGACCGCAACCGCCCGCCATTAGGGAGCCGACGACGCAGACAGCAGCCAGCGGCATCCGGATCAACTTCGGTTCGGCTGCTACTCGGTACAACAACGCAATCGTCATTCTCTAACCCTCTGGTGGTTGGCGAGATGTGCAAGACTAGTTGGGGCCATTGACAACCCAAACAGCCAAACGGGAACAATTGGGAACTTTCGCCACGACATCGAGAAAAGCCGCGTGTTCTCAAACTTGCCACGCAGTGTATCTGGTTCCTGTTACAGCCAATCGGCCAACGAAATCCCCAGCCCGATGGTCGTCTGGCGATGGTTGTAGTCAATCAGCGATTCGCCATAGCCGGTAAAAGCCTGGACATACCCTCTCAAGCTTCCGCTAATAGGCACCGCCCAGCTCAACTCGGCTGAGCCATGGTTGTCGGCACCGCCTCGCAAGCTGTGCCTGGCTACCGCTGAGATCTCGTGGCCCCCGAACTTGTAGGCGACCGTCAGATCACCTCTGCCGACGTAGTTCTCGATATCAGGGTTGTCGTCTTTTTCCGCATCTTCCTTTAACCGATACCACGGCCTCACAAGAACGGCCAATCCACCTCGTTCGAACCCCGCCTGTGCGTACAGTCGATTCCAGGATCGTGAAACCGCGCCGCTCTTCCCGTTGGATTGATGAATAAGGCCAAGATTGAGCAGCCGCATCTTCATACCAAGAACATCGACGTCCGTTCGCCAAGTATTCACGAGCTCGGGCGCATAGTTCGTTTCTCGAAACGGTGCGGACATATCCTTGTTGTAGACCTGCCAATACGACTGCTGCGTATAGCCAAACCACAAGTCGCCATTGCCTCCGACAATATTCTCGAGGGCCTTCACTTTGAAGCTGAGCTGAAACTTCGCCTCAACGGACTTCCAGTCCAACTCCGTTGCGCCAAACGGAGCAATCGCGGAACTGACCGAACCGAGAGTCGGGGAGTGTGCGTTTCGATTTACCGAATCCGAGTAGTGAACGGGAAGTAAATAGATTGGGGCGTGGTACTGGAATTGGAACGTCCCCTTCTTGTCGTCTGGCAGAAGCTCCCAGCGCTTCGACAGAAGCGAGTATTCAGCTTGACGCTCGTCGGCCGTAGCTACTGGCGCCACCACGGGGGGGGCGAACATTCGATCGTAACAAGCAAGCCGTCTGGTGCCGTCGACTTCTCGTACGCATGGATTCTCACCCGCCTCGGCCGCCAAAAACCAAACGCCAGCCAGAACTGCGCATCCAACCCTTACAACTCGCGCCATGTGCAATGCCCTCTGTATGTTTGAATGCAATCGGCCCAACCACGCCCAGCCCAAACGCGGTCTGGCTCTTCTTTAGGGATAGGAGCCTACATGCGCTGCGGTAGCGCTGCACACACTAGGTACCCACGATGGGTACCATCCCCTTTCTTGCCGCGGTCTGGTCGTACAGAATCAGGCACCCGGCGGCGCACCTAGGACGCTCATCGTTGGGCGCCCTGCAACACGAAGGAATTGCGATGAACAATGACGCATTTGTGAAGAATCGCGGACGCATCAATCTGGTGATGTCGCAATTCACGATTCCCCTATTCAGGCGGACGCACGATTTCTTCCATGGCGACTTCGCCAAGGTCATCATCCTCGGTGAGATCGCGCACCGAAACGTCGAGGCATGGTTTGCGGCGAACGGGGGAAATGACCCCGACGTTTCAGACCCAGAAGTCCAAGCACGAGTCATGCGGCCAGCGAACGCGCTATCGATCTCGGAGAGCTGCGGCATTCCGCGGGAAACCGTCCGGCGAAAGGTCAACGAAATGATCTCCAGCGGATGGTTATACAGAGACGAGCGGGGATATCTATATCTGGTGCCGGGAATGAGTGCTGACTTTGACAGTCTTACGATCGAGACTGTCAAAGCGTTTATTCAGACTGCAGATTGCCTCAAGGTTCTAGTCGCCCCTGAAGCACCGCACCCCCGCACGCTCAAGAGCTAGGCCGTTGTTCGTAACTCCGAAACGCCCGAAACTGCACGTAGGTCAACCTACGAGAAGGCTATCGACCTCGCTGCTTTGGCATAGTTTCTCCTGACGATCAGACGTTGGGGGGTGGTCTCGGATGGGGCACGGTTCAACGTCGGGCCGACCGCCCTACGGCGCGCTGTCGCGAGCCGCCAGATGGGGACATACAGGCAGACGCGGCGGCAGACGGTGCCCCGTCCCCCTCACTCGTTACCCCACTGCCAACACGGTCGCTCGCCCTTTACCCAGCATATTGCAATCAGCACTGACGTTAAGACCGCAGCGCAGGTGGCAAACATTGGGACGCCACAAGTTGGGAGGACGAAACAGGCGCCTGCTAACAGTGCGCCGATATATCCAACGAAGACGACCCAGCCCTGCCACGTGATGGGAAGGCCCCAGCCCCAACCGTAGCGCTTCGCAGGGAACCAGTATTGCTTTTCACTTGATGTCATCGCGTACCCGGTTATCCGTCATCGGCTCGGCAATGTTCTGATGATAGTCGGAGACAACGCCAGGTGCAGTACGCTGGCATTCGGCTGGCATGCCGATGAACTGGTGCGTAACGTGAAACCTCGCGGCCGCGCAGCACCTTTCGATTTTTTTCGATCTCAGGGGACGTTTGACTGCTTGGCGTGGGCGTCCATGCTGTCGTGATGCCCTGTTCGACCCACAGGCCATTGATTGAGCGCTGCGATTCATGAGCGACATCAGAACAATGCGTTCGATCGCTGCGCGCAGGGTGCCACCGGGTTCGGATAGACTCCGGCACTTCCCCCTATTCATCCGCAATCGCCGTCGAATCATGATGCAGTGGCCGGACTGGTTTAGTCACACTGACCGCTATTGGTTGGTGTGTGCACTTAACGAGCATGCTTACAAAGGAGAGCCCGCATCGATCGATGCACTGGTAGGTGCCGTTCTCGAGCGCTTGCCATCACATCTGTCGACGCGTCCAGAGCGCCCCGAAGTCATAGCGGTGGTCGAACAAACGGCCCATCTGCTCTTCGAGCAGGAAAGCCACGGCACAATCAAACGTCGGCACCACGATCGCGGTAGCGCGCAGCAGTCGTCACGACCCGACAAGCGCCTCAGCCCAGCGGCAGGCTAAGTCACGCGAGTTGCGACGCAGCCGTTGAAACCGGCGCGCGATGCAAACAGATCGTCACCCCGTCGTGAGCTCACCTCAATGGTGGGCAATCACCTGATTGCGCCCAAGGTGCTTCGCTTCGTACACAGCAGCATCGGCGCGGCGAAACAGCGAATCAAAACGTTCGTCGGGCGCCAGCGAAGCGACGCCGATGCTGCAAGTGATCGGAATGCCGTCCGGGTTGAGTTCTCGATGTGGCGGCGCAAGCGCTCAGCGCCCAGCGACGCACGCGGCAGGTCGATGCCCGGCAGGAGCAGCAATAGTTCTTCGCCGCCATAGCGGACGGCGATGTCCTGCGGACGCGACGTCCCCCGCAGTGCTGCGGCCACGGCGATGAGCACCTGGTCCCCACCGGCATGACCGTACGCGTCATTGATCTGTTTGAAGTGGTCCAGGTCGAGCACAACCAACGACAGGCCCGCCCCCGTCTTGTGCGCGTTCGCGATCAGATCAGGCATCAACTCCTCCAGCCGATGCCGGTTGAACAGTCCGGTCAGCCGGTCTCGCTGCGCCATATCCTTGACCATCTCATGCTGGGCTTCGAGCCTGTCGAACAGCTCGGCTAAGGTGATCAGGTTGCGCAGCCGAACCTCCAGTTCCTCGGGCAAGACGGGCTTTTGCACGTAGTCGTTGGCGCCCGCACGCAGGATTTCGATACGACGGCTCATGTTGTCGTTACCGGACAACGCGAGAATCGGGGTGCGGCCAGGACGGCCGTCGCGGCTACGCAGGAATCGGATCACATCCAGACCGGTCTGGAGCCCGGACAGCATGAAGTCCGTCACCACGAGCGTAAAGCGACGGTGGCTGAGCGCGTCGATGGCCAACTCGGCCGACGGGACGCTATCCACCACGAGGCCCATGGCGTTCATGAGCTGCGTGCAAAATTGCGCCGTTGCCACCGAGTCTTCGATCAGCAGCACGTTGCCGGAGAGTTTGCGACTGAGTGTGCCGAGCCAGGTGTCGACGTAGGTCTCGAAGTCGGCCAGGCGCGATTTGTGGAAACACTCGGAGAAGCCGGCTGCAAGCGCGGCATCGACATGAGTCTTGTCGCGGTTGGACGTGATGGCGACAAAGGGCAGCACATTGCCGCGCTGGTTGGCGCGATTACATTGCAGCAGATCCGCCGCGTGCATGTCGCCGAGTTCCAACGCAATACAAGCCAGATCGACGTCTTCGCGCTCCAGCGCGATGAGGGCCTGGCAACCACTCTCAACCTGCACGACGTCAACGTTTCGCGCGGCCAAAACCGAGGCGAACACGTTGCGCATGAAACGGGATGGATCTGCAACGAGCGCTTTCATCCCATCACCGCATTTCAACGAACTTGCGGATTGCACCGTCGGCGCGCTGAATGTGCGCCACCAGCCACGTGCTCAGAAAACTCAACGTATCACTCGCACTTCCGTTGCCCTGTGCCGTAGCCCAATTGAAATCGGCCAACACTTCAATGAAGCGCAAGTGTTCGGTTACATGGGCCGCGAAGCCCGGATAACCCACCAATTTCATGTAGGCCTCTTCCGCAGCAAAGTGCGTAATCGAGTAGTTATAGAGCTCGGCGAGCACATCGTGGAAACGCAACGAGTCGTCTGCATCGACCGCGAGACAACAATCCTCAAGTTCGTTTCTCAACGCGAACAGCTGTCGATGTTGCGCGTCAAGCGCCGGCACGCCGAGCTCAAGCCCCTCGTCCCAAACCAGATGTGTCATGTTGTCCCTGCCCTCTCGCGCTGCCGTTGCACGAAGGCCGTGTGTGGCCGCGCGCGCCCCCGCCGATTAACTGACTGCGTGTTGGCGATCACCTAAAACTGACCCAGTGCGATCATTGAAAATTGACCCACCCTGCAAGGCTACCCGAGGGGGCCTTGGTCTGTGAAAGTCAGTTGTTCCTGCGGTTCGGTTTTGCCTCCTTTTCGTTTCTTGGATGAGGTGGCGCGAAGTGCGTCAGCGGTGGTTGTGCTGTGCCGGAAGCGCCAGGAATCATTGCCCGTCTCCACAATGTGGCAGTGATGGGTGAGGCGATCGAGGAGTGCAGTAGTCATCTTCGCGTCGCCGAACACGCTGCCCCACTCGGAGAAGCTCAGGTTGGTCGTGATCACGACGCTGGTGTGCTCGTAGAGTTTGCTGAGCAGGTGAAAGAGCAAGGCCCCACCGGCTTGGCTGAAGGGCAGATAGCCGAGCTCATCGAGGATCAGCATGTCGGCGTACATCAGCCGATGCGCGATCTGTCCGGCCTTGCCGGCTGCCTTCTCCTGTTCGAGCGCGTTCACCAACTCGATCGTGGCGTGAAAGCGCACCCGCTTGCCGTGTCGCTGCACCGCCTCCACGCCGAGCGCGGTAGCCAGATGCGTCTTGCCGGTGCCCGGTCCGCCGATGAACACCACGTTATGTGCGGCGTCGGTGAAGGCGGTAGTGTGCAGCGTGTCGAAGAGGGCTTGGTCGACGCGTGCAGCCGCGAAATCAAAGCCCGCGCGATCGCGATGCGCGGGGAAGCGCGCAGCAGTCATCTGATAGGCGATCGAACGCACCGTGCGCTCGGCCGTCTCAGCTTCGAGCAGTTGTTCGATGAGCGCCTCGGGGCCGAGCGCTGCATGCTGGCAGCGGGCCAGCAGTTCCGGCCAGTTGGCCGCCATGCCATGGAGTTTGAGCGCCTTCAGGCGCATCACAATCGCGTTGCTCATTGCAGCCCTCCGCGCAGTCGGTCGTAGCGATCCACATCGGCCCGCGGCTCCTCGCTGAGGGTCAGCACCAAGGCGGCGGGCGACACGCACTTGGGCGCGCCCTCCTTGAGCCGGGCCAGTACGTTGAGGACATGCTCGGCGCTGGGGCGGCCGGCCTCCAGCGCCAGCTCGGCCGCGACCAGCACGGCGTCGAGCCCATGGATCGGTACGGCCGCGAGCACCTGCGCCATCACGCGATCCCCGCCGGTGTGACGCAGCAGGTGGCGTTGCAGGATCTGCAGGGACTCGGGCATGACGCGAAACGGAGCCCCGTTGCGTAGCGCACCGGGTTTGGTCTGCACCAGGTCGATGTAGTGACGCCAGTCGTAGCGGGTCTGATCGCGCTCGAAACAGCGCGGATGGCGTGCGACTTCAACACCGCCCTCGGCGATCAGTACGAGCTCTTCCGGATAGATGCGCAGGCTCAGCACCGTATTAACGTGTGCGGTCGGCACGCTGTAGCGGTTGCGCTGGAAGTGGATCAGCGCGGTGTGCGAGACGCGCACCGGTTGTGCGATGTAGCCATCGAAACGTCGGGCGAGCGGCAGCAACTGGGCGCGCTCATCCTGCAACACGTCAGCGACCGTGAGCAGCGGCCAGTCCAGATGCGTGGCTTCTTCCCAGCTTTGGCGACAGCGCGAAGAGAGCCAGGTGTTCAAACTCGCCAGATCAGGCCAGCGCTGCTCGGCCGCCTCGCGCCAGATCGTGCGCCGCTGATCCTGGACGTTCTTCTCGACAATCCCTTTCTCCCAACCGCTGGCGCGGTTGCAGAACTCGGGCTCGAACAGGTAGTGCGAACACATTGCGGCAAAGCGTGCATTCACCGCGCGCGCCTTGCCGACGCCGACCTTGTCGACAGCCGTTTTCATGTTGTCGTAGATGCCGCGGCGCGGCACACCGCCGAAGGCGTCGAACGCACGCGCATGCGCGTCGAACAACATCTCGTGGCTCTGGCTCGGATAGGCGGTGAGCCAGAACGCCCGCGAGGCGGCAAGCTTGGTATGCGCGACTTCCACGCGTGCGTCAGGTGTACTTGTTTCGCGGCAAGCGCGAAGGGCGCGTCAGCCACGATGACCGGATGAAGATGCGCATCGACTCCGACGAAGTTCGCCGGATCGTTGCGGCGCGCTTTGCCTGCGTTGGGCCGGTGTTCGACAATCTGCGCGGCAACAAACATCCGCGCCGGTTCATGCTGCGCGGCAAAAGCAAAGTGGGCACCCGGTGTAAGCTCTCCCGCATGGTGCGCGTCATTGAGAAACTTGCGCATCATGCATAGCGCGAATGCACCAGAAGATTCCCCCCACTCCTAGCAACCCGTTCGGGGCCGGGCGCTTGCTTGGATCACTTTGAAGACCCTATGAGACAGCGCTGAGACATGAATCGAAAATTCAGCCTCCGGAATGGGGAGGCTACGCCTCGCTCGTTCAAGGTGTCTTTCCACAGCCTTGTTAGACCATTCCATGGGCCAAGCAGTCCGCACTGCAACGCTTGATGATGCTGCGGCCATCGTCCGTCTGCTCCCACATCTGGGCTACGAGGTCGGTCAGGAGCAGGTTGCCGAGCGTCTCGCGAGGCTTCTTCAAAGCCCGTCGCATGCGGTCTTTGTTGCCGAAGCATCCCACGCGGTTGTTGGTCTTTGCCTGCTTGCCCAGGTAAGCCAAATAGCTAGTGCTGGGTACGCTGAGGTTCTGGAACTGGTGGTGCATCCGCAGTTCCAAAGGCGGGGTCTAGGTGAGCGGCTGCTTCGCGAGGGTGAAGCCTGGGCGTTGCGGCACGGGTTCAATCGGGTTAGGTTGAGGTCGGGTGTGCATCGCACCCAGGCGCACGAGTTCTATGAGCGGCAAGGGTATGCAAAGTCAAAGGCCAGCTTCGCGTTTGAGCGCCACCTCGCCGAGGTCCAAATCGAACGTTGCCGAGAGACGTGAACGTCGGATTTCGTTGAGTGCTCGTTGAGAGCGGTCGCCGGCGCCGACGACCGCTCATGGCCGATGCCGATGAGCCTCTCGACACTTGTTAGCGGACCTTCGAGAGCGAACTACCTCGGAGCCCAGCGACCGCTAAGGCCGAAGTGGCGCACTTCAGCCAACCGGCACATCGCGGAGTCGAGCCGACCTTTGACGGTCGGTATTCTACGGAGGACGGTCTCCACCTTTGGGCCCCGCTGACCGACATCAACGCTCAAGCGCTATGGGTTTCCGCACACCCGATGACAAGGCGCGTCGCAACTGCACGATCTGACGGTCTTATGAGCAGCGCCCCGAAACGACGTCCCGTAGCGCGAGCCATGCATCGATCTCGGTTTCAACCCAGCCGACAGACCCTGCTCCTAGCGTTCGACGCTTTGGAAACGTCTCGTCATAGCGCGGCGATTTCGGATCCAGCTTGTCATAGATGGTCGACCGAGAGAGCCCGGTTCGCTTCATGACCTCGGGCATGCGCAGGATTGTCATCGGCGCATGAACGGACGACGGTCTCTCCGCCGGCACAACAACGACCGCTGGCGCTGCGGTCACCAAGGTCAGACGTTCTGGCGCGGCCTTGGATGCCGACGATTCTGCGTTCGGCGCATCGCTCGCTTCATCACGCGCAACGCTTTCTACGGCTTCCTTGGCCTTCTTCTTGGGTTTAGGTAGCAAGCGATCTGCCAGGACCTGCTCCAGACTCTCGCCCAGAACGAACAATCGCTCGGGGGTCAGATCGATTGCATGAGGGTACGAGCCACGGGAGGTACGCCAAAACGCCCAGCCATGATTAAGGCGCGGACGTCCATAGCTCGGTCGCACCTCTTGCAAGCGCCCTTCCGCGCCAATCACGTAGCCAACCCGAAAATCACTCTGCTGGGTCTGCCCATTGAGCTCGATCTTCAAGCACTGCGACTCGGACAACGCGAGCAGCACGGGCACCAGCAATGCAGGCTCCGCCGAGAGATCTGCCTCCGCATCGTAGGTTCGCAGATCAATGCCGTCCGGTATGCCGACAAGCAATGTTAGTTCGCCTTGCGCAGCGCGGCCGATCACGTCGCCAGGCTGGCAACCCAGCCTTTCGGCAGCTTCCGCGATTCGGTAGTACGTCTTGTGTTTTGGCACGCAAACCACCTCAAACGATTGGGTCAGCAAATATTGATTCGACCGCCGTCATGTTGCAGCAACCGGCTTCGCTTCAACACGCCAGCTCAAGCAACCTATCGCATTCGTCAGCCCACGCCTGCAGCATCGCTCGCCTCTCATTGGCAAACGCGGCACGGTTGTAGGCTGCCCGGACACGGTCACCCTCCTTGTGCGCCAGCGCAGCCTCGATCACGTCCGGACGATACCGCCCTGTCTCGTTCGCCCAGGTCGAAGCAACAGCACGAAGACCGTGAATCTCCATTGTCTCGGCAAAGCCCCACCGCTCCCGCCAAGCGCTCAACGTCATGCGCCCCATAGCGCGCTTGGGGTCGCGACGATTCGGAAACAGATAGTCGCTGCATTCGAGCTTCTTGAGCGCCTTAACCCTCGTCATCGCCTGCGCGCTGAGATAGACAACATGCGCCTCCCTCGCCTTCATTCGTTCGGCGGGGATAGTCCAGACACCCTTCACCAAGTCGAACTCGTTCCACTTCGCGCCGATCACCTCGGCAGTTCTGCTCCAGGTCAGCACGAGCAACCACAAGGCGGTTCGAGTAAGAACATCACTCGTTTTGGCATCCTCGATGGTTCTAAGAAACGAGCCAAGTGCGCTGACGGGAAGTGCCTTGCGCGGCACGCTGCGACGGCTTGCCTGGTTTGGAAGAGAAGTCGCCTTTGGCACCGGACTGCCCTGCACGAGTTCCGCATCAAGTGCCCAGTCAAACACCTGCTTTATGTAGATCCTGCAGTGCCTCGCCGTCACCGGGGCATCCTTGTCGATCCCGAGCAGAAGGTCGCGCAACTCCTTGCGCGTTATGGCAGCAATCGGTCGCTTACCGAGGATCGGTAAGACATGCTTGTCCAGCATTTGCTGCCGATGGCGTACAGTCGTTGAGGAAAGATTGCCCTTGGTTGCAGCCAGCCAATCCCGACACACGGCATCAAAGGAGTGGCGCTCCGCCAACGCCTTTGCGTCGCTACGCGATTGCAGCTGCGTCTCCAGATAAACCAACGGCGCATGACCCCGCTCCACAAGCCAGCGGGCCGCGCGATGCGCTTGCCGCGCTTCTTCAAGACTGACTTCGGGGTAGCTCCCAATGGTGAGCGTTTGCTCCTTGCCACCCAGACGGAATCGGTAACGCCAGGATTTGGTACCCGACGGCGTTACATAGAGCACGAGCCCCCCTCCGTCAGCAAGCTTGATCGGTTTCGCCCCAGATTTGACCGTGCGAACCTTCGCGGCGCTCAGGAGCCGCGCAACGCTATCGACTGACTGTGAGTTGGTGGAGGCGAGCTCCAAGAGGAGCGAGAGCGCGTTGTCCATGAGTGTCGCAGACTGAGGGTAGACAAGAGTGTATACCCGCACATCTACCCACAACAACATCGGAAGCCCTGATACTGAGTCGGACCACCTCGGACAGCTTTTCTTTATTTATCAATAACTTAAATAGACTCTTGGATACCGTCGGACAAGCTTAAACCTGCATGTTCATGATGTCCTGGTAGGCCGTCACAAGGCGGTTGCGGACCTGGACCATCTGCTGGAACGAGAGGTTGGCCTTCTGCAGGTTGACCATGACGTCTTGCAGGTTGACGTTCGGGTCGCCGGTCGAGAACTGTTCGGACATTGCCTTGGCGTCGTTCTGGGCCTGGCTCACCTGCTGCAGAGCGCCTTGCAGCACCTGAGAGAAATCGACGCCCTCGCCGCCTTCGGTGGCTGCGGGTTTGCCCGCCGCTGCTTCTGCAGTGGCGCGCATCTGGCCGATCATCTGTTCAATGCCGCGCGTGTCCATGACTATCCCTTTCGTCCTTTGAATCAGCAATCTGCGTGCCAGATTCAGACATCAGCCCCTTCCGCCCGGTATTGCTGGAGCTTGTACCGCAGGGTGCGCTCGGAGATGCCGAGCTTTTCGACGGCGAGTTTGCGCGAGCCACCGACCGATTTCAAGGTATCGAGGATGTGTTGTTTTTCCAGATCCCTCATGTTGCTTGGCTTTTCGTCTAGTTCCGGGGCGCTCGCAGCGGGCTGAGCGACGATGTCCGGCATCGTGGGCACGCCCGCCTGCGGCAGACACAAGCGCATGTCGGCCGCTTCGACAAGCTCGCCACGGGAGAGAATCGCGGCGCGCTGCAGCGTGTTTTCCAGCTCGCGAACGTTGCCGGGCCAGTGCCAGGCGGCAAGAATTGCCGCCGCTTCCGGTGACAGCCGCGCGAGCTTGCCGATGCGCTCGCCGTGGCGGTGCAGGAAGTGGTTGGCCAGTGCGGCGATGTCGCGCGGGCGTTCGCGCAGGCTCGGGATTGCAATCGGGAACACGTTGAGGCGGTAGTAGAGGTCTTCGCGGAAGCGGCCGCCCTGGACTTCGCGCAGCATGTCGCGGTTGCTGGTGGCCAGCACGCGGATATCCAGTGACACTGGCTTTTTGCCGCCGACGCGCTCGACCTCGCGTTCCTGCAGTACGCGGAGCAGCTTGGCTTGCAGCGGCAAGGGCATTTCCGAAATCTCGTCGAGCAGCAGCGTGCCGCCATCGGCCTGCTCGAATTTGCCCGCCTGCGAGGTTTGCGCGCCGGTGAAGGCGCCCTTCTCGTAGCCGAACAGCGTGGCTTCGAGCAGCGTTTCCGGGATCGCTGCGCAGTTGATCGCTATGAACGGGCCGCTCGCGCGGCGCGAGTGGCGATGGATGTAGCGGGCGAAGACTTCCTTACCGGTGCCGGACTCGCCCGTCAGCAGCACGGTCGCATCCGTCTCGGCGACCCGTGCGGCAAGTGCCAGCACATCGCGGGTACGCGGGTCTTCGGCCACCATCTCGGATTCGTCCGGCGTGGCGGTCGCGTAGCGGCGCACTTGATCGAGCAACACGGCGGGCTCGAAAGGCTTGAGCAGGAAGTCGCAGGCGCCGGCGCGCATTGCGGCCACGGCGGTGCCGACATCACCGTAGGCCGTCATCAGCATGACCGGCAATTGCGGGTGGCCGGCGCGGATGGCGTCCAGCAGCTGCAGGCCATCCATCGGCTGCATGCGCAGATCGCTGACGACCAGATTGAAGGCCTGCTTGCCCAGCACCTCCAGCGCCGCAGGCCCGTCGCCCACGGCTGTCACGGCGTGGCCGGCGGTTTCCAGCGTGAATGCGACGGCATCGCGGATGTCCGGATCATCCTCGACAACCAGGATGTGCAGGGTTTCGATCATGCTGCGTCCTCCCGAACCGGCAACGGTAGATCCAGCACGAAGGTGCTGCCCTCCCCCGGATTCGATCGTAATGTGATGTCGCCACCGTGTGCGCGTGCCACACCGCGGGCGATTGCCAAGCCCAGGCCGGTGCCGTCTGCGCGGGTGGTGAAGAAAGGTTCAAACAGGCGCGCCTGAAGCGCGGCGTCGATGCCGCGACCGTTGTCGCTCACTGCAAAACGAACGTGGCCGTCGGCGTTCGAGGCATGCAGGCTGATCTCACCGCCCTCGCCCACCGCCTGCAAGGCGTTTTCAAGCAGGTTGGTCAGCGCGCCGGCGATGTCTTTGCGGTGACCCGCGAAGCGCACGCCAGGGCAGGCACAGCGGCTGGTGAAGCGCACCGCGCGGCGGGCCGCGACCGGTTCGATCGTATGTTCAAGTTCCGCGACCAGCTCGCAGACGTCGAAATCCTCGGTGCCGAGCGCTTCGCCGCGCGCGAAGCTGAGCATGTCGCGAATCAGGCGCTCAAGATGACGCAGGCGATCCAGCGTGCGTTCGGCGCAACGTGCGCGATCCGCCGGTGCCAAGGTCGGTTCGGCGAGGTTGCCGGCGTAAAGCAGCGCGGCGGCGAGCGGCGTGCGAAGCTGGTGCGCGAGGCCGGCGACCATTTCGCCCATCGCAGCCAGGCGTTCGTTTCGCGCCACATTGCGGCGCATCAGCCAGGCCTCGGTGACATCGTGCAGCAGCACGATGCGCCCGCCCGCCGAGTCTTCCGCGGTCTGAGACAAAGCAAGACGGCGCAGCGAATCGGCAGCGCCGCATTCAAACTCGGCCGGGGTTTCGGTGGGCCTGAGCAGAGCGTCGCAAACGCTTGCCCATTCCTGACCAACCAACCCATCGTTGAGCATCGCTCGCCCGGCGGCATTCACTTGTTCAACCCGGCCCTGCGCGTCGAGCAGCACTACGCCGGCAGGCAAGGCCGCAAGCAACCCGGTCAGACGCTCGTTCAGGCGCTCGACCTGGCGTTCAAGCCCGGAGTAAGCCTGCGTGAGCTGTGCAGAGGCCTCCGAGAACTGGCGGAAGGCTTCGGCAAGCTGCGCGGCGTCGAGGGGTGGCTGGATTGTCTCTTGCATGGTGTAGATCGGCGTTTCGGGCCCTTTTCCCGGCCCTGCTCGCAGATTAGCGGCAGGCGACCGGCAACAAGCGGCGAATAGGCGGCAAAAACTGCCGCTTAAACGGACTTTGCACTTGCGACCGAGGCAAGACAATGCACCCATCCAGAAAAGGGCCTTTGCGCCCAAGAGGTCAAGACCATGGCCGAAGCCGAACTGACTGCCGACCAGCCCGCGCCGCCCACGTCGCCGCTTGAGCTGATCCGCGACAACTTCAACCGCCTCACCGCGCGCCAGAAGATTGCCGGTGCCGCGGCGATTGCCGTTTCGATTGCGCTGCTCACCGGCGTATGGCTGTGGAGCAAGCAACCGAACTACGCGGTGCTGTTCTCCGGGCTGGCCGAGAAAGATGGGGGCGCGATCATCACCGCCTTGCAGGCGCAGAACGTGCCCTTCAAAGTCACCGACAACGGTTCGGCGATCCTGGTGCCGGCCCAGCAGGCGGCGGAACTGCGCTTGCGCATGGCGAGCCAGGGCTTGCCCAAAGGCGGCTCGGTCGGCTTCGAGCTGATGGAAGGCAACCGCATCGGCATTTCGCAGTTTCTCGAGCAGGTTAACTATCAGCGCGCACTGGAAGGCGAACTCGGCCGCACGATCGGTTCGATCAACGCGGTGCAGAACGCGCGCGTGCATCTGGCAATTCCGAAGCAGACCGCCTTTCTGCGCGACGAGCAAAAGCCTTCCGCCTCGGTGGTGCTGACGCTGCATGCGGGCCGCGCGCTGGACAACGGCCAGATCGCCGGCATCGTGAACCTCATTTCCGCTTCGGTGCCACAGCTGACCGCCTCGGCCGTTAGCGTGATCGACCAGAACGGCAACCTGCTGACGACCAAGGCTGATCCGAGCGGGCTGGACGCCACGCAGATCAAGTATGTGCGCGAACTGGAAGACCGTTTCGTGCGCCGCATCGAGAGCATCCTGGAACCGATCGTGGGTCAGGCAAACCTGCGCGCCCAGGTCACGGCCGATGTGGACTTCGATCAGCAGGAGCAGACGGCCGAGAGCTACAAGCCGAACCCCTCGCCCAACCAGGCAATCCGCAGCCAGCAGCTCTCCGACAACACAACGATGCAGCCTGCACCAGCCGGCGTGCCGGGCGCGCTGAGCAATCAGCCGCCGGTGCCCGCCACGGCGCCGATCACAACGCCTGCCGCTCCTGGCACCCCGGGTGCGGCCAATCAGGCACAACCGCTCTCAACGAGCAAGAATTCGACGACCAATTACGAGCTCGACAAGACGGTACAGCACACCAAGCGTGCGCTGGGCCAGGTTCGCCGCCTTTCGGTTGCCGTGGTGGTGAACCACCGCAGCGAGCGCGACGCAAAAGGCAACGTTCGCACGGTGCCGTTGTCAGAAGCGGAAATGAAACAGGTCAACGACCTGGTGCGTGAGGCGGTCGGCTATAACGAAACCCGTGGCGACACCGTCAATGTAGCCAATGCGCCCTTCACCGAATCGCTGCGCAAGGGCGACGAGCTGCCGTGGTGGAAAGATCCGGAACTGCGCGCAATGGCGCTGGATCTGGCTCGCTGGCTACTGCTGGGTCTGGTCGCGGCTTTCCTGTGGCTGCGTGTGCTCCGCCCGCTGGTCCGCACCGTGGCACCGCCGCCGGTGGTGGCCGAAGGCGCCGAAGCGGGCGAAGAAGGCGGCGAGGAAGAGGAGGAAGGGGTCGTGGTCACCCTCAACGAAAATGGCGAAGTGCCGGACGACCAGTTGCTGCCGCCCGAAGTACGGATGGAGGAGATCGCGCGCATGAGCTTCGACCGTAAGATCGCCAAGGTGCGCGAGATTGCGGTGAAGAATCCGAAGGTGATCGCAACGCTGATGAAGGAATGGATGGGGAGCCAGCCGAATGAGCGACGCTGAAGAGGGAATCAACAAGGCCGCGCTGCTCCTGCTCACGCTCGGCCCCGACGAGGCGGCAGACATCCTCAAGCACATGTCGCCACGCGAGGTGCAGAAGCTGGGCCTCGCGATGACGCGCCTCACACCTCAGGGCCGCGAGGTGATCGAAGACCTGATCAACGAGGTCGCGATCTACGCTGCGAAGAGCTCGCCGGTACAGGCGGACGACGAGAAGATCCGCATCATGCTGACCAAGGCGCTCGGCGACGAGCGCGCCGCCAACCTGCTCTCTCGCGTGCTGCAGGGCTCGGATACGGCGGGTATCGAATCACTCAAGTGGATGGACGCGGCGACGGCCGCCGACCTGATCAAGAACGAACACCCGCAGATCATCGCGACAATCCTGGTGCACCTGGAATTCGACCACGCCGGCGAGATACTCAAACACTTCACCGAACGCCAGCGCAACGACGTGCTGTTGCGCATTGCCACGCTGGACGGCGTGCAGCCGACCGCACTGAAGGAGCTCAACGAAGCGCTGACGCGCGTGCTGTCCGGCTCCACCCAATTGAAGAAGACCTCGATCGGGGGCGTGCGCCACGCCGCGGACATCCTCAACTTTGTTGGCAGCGCCGCTGAAACCGCGATCCTCGATAACGTGCGCGAGTACGACCCGGATCTGGCGCAGCGCATCCTCGATGAGATGTTCGTGTTCGACAACCTGATGGACGTCGACGACCGCGGTATCCAGACGATCCTGCGCGAAGTGCAGTCCGACCAGTTGGTCATCGCACTCAAGGGCGCCAACCCGGAAATGCGCGAGAAGGTGTTCAAGAACATGTCGCAGCGCGCGGCGGAAATGCTGCGCGAGGACCTGGAATCCAAGGGGCCGGTGCGGCTTTCCGAGGTGGAGGCCTCGCAGAAAGAGATCCTCAAGATCGCCCGACGTCTCGCCGAGGAAGGGCAGATCGTCATCGGCGGCAAGGGCGGCGACGACTTCGTATAAGGCTGAAGCAAACCAAGCATGGCAAACGAACTCGTCATCCGTGCCAACCAGGCCACCGGCGCTTACCGCCGCGTGCAGTTCGAGGACTTTGCAGCACCGATGGTGCTGGAAGAACCCGAGGCTGCGGTCGAAGTCGCACCACCGCCGCCCGAACCGGAGAACGTGCCCACCGCGGAGCCGGAGCCCGAGCTCGCCAACGGACCCATCGAGATCGCGCCCGGCGTGCATTTGCCAACCGCTGACGAAGTGGAGCAGATCCATCAGGAGGCCTACAAGGCGGGCTACGACATCGGTTACGAAGAAGGCAGCGCGCGCGGGCGCCTGGAAGCGGCTGAGCTGCACCAGTTGCTCGGCCAGTTCAAAGACACCCTCGACCACCTCGATGAAGCAATCGGCGGCGAGATCCTTGCGCTGTCGCTTGAGGTGGCACGCCTAGTCGTGCGTGAGCAAATCAAACTGCGGCCGGAAAGCCTGCTGGTCGTTATTCGCGAAGCGCTCGCACAGTTGCCGCAGCAACACGCAGTGCTGCACGTGAATTCGGCGGACGATGCGCTGGTGCGGCAATACCTTGGCGAGCAACATGCACACGCCGGCCACCGCATCGTCGAAGACGATTCGGTGGAGCGCGGTGGTTGCCGCATCGAAGTGGGCGGCACACTGCTTGACGCCACTGTTTCAACGCGCTGGAGGCGTGTGGTCGAGAACCTCTCGCGCGAGCACCCGTGGGAGGACAACTGATGCCCCGCCTCGCGGAATCCTGGCGTGATTACCTGGAAGACTGCCGCAAGATGGCGTCGGTCGCCTCGCCCTATCAGGTCGCAGGCCGCCTCACGCGCATTAACGGCTTGGTGATGGAGGCCTCGGGCCTCAAGCTGCCGCTCGGTTCCGGCTGCCGCATCCTGATCCCGGGCGGGGGCTCGGTCGAAGCGGAAGTGGTCGGCTTTACCGGCGACAAGCTCTACATGATGCCGACTGACGATGTGTTCGGCCTCGCGCCCGGCGCGCAGGTGGTACCCAATGATCCGGCGCAACCCAAGCTCAGTACCGCGGAACGCGTAGAACCGCGGCGCCGCGCCTCGGACCGTGCCAAGCACCTGCCGGTCGGCAACGAGTTGCTCGGTCGTGTGGTGGACGGCGCAGGCCGACCGCTCGACGGCCTTGGCCCGCTGGAGGTGAAGCACACCCGTTCGCTGCAGAGCCGGCCAGTCAACCCGCTGCTACGCGCGCCGATCGCCGCCAGCCTGGACGTCGGCATCCGCACGATCAACGCGCTGCTGACGATCGGGCGCGGCCAGCGGATGGGCCTGTTTGCCGGTTCCGGTGTCGGTAAGTCAGTGCTGATCGGCATGATGGCCCGCTACACCGAGGCCGAGGTGATTGTCGTCGGGCTGATTGGCGAACGGGGCCGCGAGGTGAAGGAATTCATCGAGCAGAACCTCGGGCCCGAAGGCCGCGCGCGATCGGTTGTCGTCGCCGCGCCGGCCGACACCAGCCCGCTGATGCGACTGCAGGGTGCCGCCTACGCGACTACGGTGGCGGAGCACTTCCGCGACCAGGGCAAGCAGGTGCTGCTGATCATGGATTCGCTGACCCGTTATGCGATGGCACAACGCGAGATCGCACTGGCGATCGGCGAACCGCCGGTCACGCGCGGCTACCCGCCATCGGTCTTCGCACGACTGCCTGCGCTGGTGGAGCGAGCGGGCAACGGGCCTGAGGGCGGCGGCTCGATCACTGCGTTCTACACCGTGCTGGCGGAAGGCGACGACCAGCAGGACCCGATCGCCGATTCGGCGCGCGCCATTCTCGACGGCCACATCGTGCTCTCACGGGCACTGGCCGATCAGGGCCACTACCCCGCGATCGACATGGAGCAATCCATTTCGCGCGCGATGCACAACCTGATCAAACCCTCGCACTTCGAGCTGGTGCGGCGTTTCAAGCAGTTGTTTTCGCGCTATCAGCGTTCGCGCGACCTGATCGCCGTCGGCGCTTACCAGGCCGGCTCAGATGTGTTGCTGGACGAAGCCGTGCGCGCCTACCCGCAACTGGAGGCCTTCCTTCAGCAAGGCATCCACGAACGCGCCGGCTACGAACAAAGCCTCGCCGCGCTGCACACGCTGTTCGGTGTCGAAACCTGAGCGCCGGCTAGTGATCATTGGGTCACGTCAAGACCACGCAGGCCTTTGCGCGCTTCGCCTAGCCAGCGTATATATTGAGAGCCGGCACCCCGCCGGATTCGCCGCACCCCGCGCATGTCCAACGCACTGCAAACCCTGATCGAGCTCGCCCAGAACCGCATGGACGATGCGGCCAAGCGCCTTGGCGCGCTGCTCGCGAGCGGCCAGGCGCATGAGCAGAAACTCGAGATCCTCGTGCAGTATCGCGAGGAGTACCACAACCGCTTCCGCGCGGCGGCGCAGACCGGCATCTCACCTGAAGCGTGGCGCAATTACTCGACCTTCATCGCGAAGCTCGACGAAGCGGTGTTTGAACAGGAGCAGATCGTCGCCCGCGCGCGTGAGCAGGTGGTGGCCGGAAAGCAAGCCTGGGTGGACGAGCGCAATCGCAAGAAGGCCTTCGACACCCTCGCGACCCGGCAACAGGCGGTCGAACAGCGCAAGGAATGGCGCGCGGAGCAGCGTGTCACCGACGAACACTCGGCGAAGCTGTTCCGTTCGAAGCAAGAAGCAGCACAGGACGACGCAGGCGACACTGCGGCGGGAACCCCTCCAGCAGAGCCCTCCGGTACGCCCTGATCCACTGGCACGCGCCTTGCTGAACGATGGCAGACCCAATCGGGCGCCACCGCCCCGAGGAGCAAAAGATGCCAGCAATCAACGTGACCCCAAGCCCGATGCCCGCCCCGGTCAGCAACGCACCCGTGCAGGCAAGCCAGGCCACCAATGCAGCCGATTCCGGTGCCGAGAACGGCAAGCAGGCAAACTTTGCCAACGCCTTGGATGGCGCCAAGGCCAAGACACAACAGGCCGACGACAGCAAAGGCAGTGAGCGTGCGGCAAGCGAAGACGCCGCTGCAATAGACGACCCGGCACGGCTGGCGCAGATTGCCGCGGCACTGCTGGCATCCCTCGGCGCGCCCGTCGCGGACAAGGCGATCGCCAATCAGCCAACACAAAGCGATCTGACAGGCGCTCAAACAGGAATTGTCGACGGCGGCCGATTGCCGCTCGACGGCAAGGCGCTGCCGGCAACGGCAGTTCCTGCCGCACCTGCCGGTGACGGCAAGACAGGAGCGGACACGGACAGCGACGGGTCGGACAAGGCCGCCGCCAACGCGCTGCTCGCGCAGACAGCCAGCCGCACGACGAGCGCACCGAATGACGACAAGGCTAACCCCGCCGTCACTGCACTCGGCGACGCCGCCAAGCAGCCCGTGGCCGCTACGGTCAGCGAAGTGACGAGTAAAGCGGCTCAAACCAAGACGATCATCACAGACGCCGGGCTTCAGACGAACACTGCAGCGCAGCCGACTGTTTCGCCCTGGTCGGAGGCGCTCGCGCAACGCACCAGCGAGGCTGCGCGTGCCGAGGCGCCACAATTCCCGGTGCGCACCCCCGTATCTCAGAGCGGTTGGGCTGATGATGTAGGCAACCGCATGGTCTGGATGGCCGGCAAGGAGCTGGGCCGTGCCGAACTGATCCTGACACCGCCACATCTTGGCCGCGTGGAGATCACGTTGAACGTCAATGGCGACCAGACGACAGCGCACTTCGTGACAGCGACCCCCGCTGCACGCGAGGCCATCGAACAGTCGCTTCCACGATTGCGCGAACTGATGACCGACGCAGGCCTCAACCTCAGCCAGGTGAATGTCAGCGCAAACGGTGCCAACGATTCCTCGCAAGAGCAGCGCAATTGGGGGGGCAGCCAACGCGGCGGCCGGCAACAGCTCGCCGATGAAGCGCCGGACATGGCGACGCAGAGTCGGCCCTGTCTCTTATACACATCTGACGCTGCCGACGACTAGTCGAGTGTA
>CAMFLH010000008.1 GCA_945957295.1 uncultured Uliginosibacterium sp. | reverse complement strand
CCTTCTCGGCGTCGAGTTCAAGCGTGATGACGCCGAGCGAGGTGTGCAGTTTGATCATGTTGGATTTCCTGTTGAGCCGGTCTTCGGACCGGGTTACTGCTTGGCCGCAGCGGGCGTGACGCGGCGAGCCGATTTGAGGACAACGGGTTTGAGCGGTACGTCGCGTTGCCCTGCAACGATGCCTGTCTCAACCGCTTCCATTTTTCTGACGGTGTCCATGCCTTCAACGACCTTGCCGAACACCGCATAGCCCCAGCCGTCGAACGACGGATAGTCGAGCGACGCGTTGTGTTTGAGGTTGATGTAGAACTGCGAGGTCGCGGAGTTCGGGTCTTGCGTGCGGGCCATCGCTAGCGTAGCGGTCTCGTTTTTCAGGCCGTTCTTTGCTTCGTTCTCGATCGGCGCCCGCGTCGGTTTTTCTCGCATGTCCGCAGTGACGCCGCCGCCTTGCACGACGAAGCCGCGGATGATGCGGTGAAAGATCGTGTTGTCGTAGTGGCCGGAATCCACGTAACTGAGGAAGTTCGCGACTGACTTCGGCGCTTTGGCGGGGTAAAGCTCAACGACGAAGGCGCCGACGCTGGTCTCGATCCGCACCTTTGGATCACCGCTATCAGCATTTGCCGGTTGAACAACCAGGCCAAGCGATAGCCCAGCGAGCAGGGCTGCCGTCAGCGCGCGTCGGACGATGTTCATGCCTGCCCCACGTACACGATTTTCCAATTTCCGTTCTCTTTGAGCCAGTACTGGCGCTTGCTCGCCTGCTGTTTGAGGTTATTGCTGCGGTAGTCCTGATCGAAGGTCACAACGACCATGTCTTCCTTGCCCGGGCTGCGGAACATACTGATGTTCTTCAGCCGCACCTGAACCCAGGTCTTGTCCTTGGCGATAGCGCGCTTGCGTGCAGACCACTGCGTGCGGGTCGCGTCATCGCTCGCAAATTTCTCTGCGTAATGCTGCAGGTAGCGTTCGGTGTCGCCGCTTTCCCAGTCGCGCCGCCAAGTCTCGATCTGCTTTTGCAGCGCCGTGCGTTCTTGTTGCCAATCGTCGAGGCTCAGCCACTCCACGTCGTTGCTGATGATCACTGGCGTCAGGCCCAGCTGCAGACGCGACGCAACGGCCTGGAGGTCGGCGTTGGCGAGCACGACACAACCGTCGGATGCTTTGGGCGGGCGCGACAAGGTATCGCTTGGCACGCCGTGCAGCCAGATACCGTGGCCAGCGCGGCCTTGCAGGCGGTCGTACTCGTTCGGGTAATTGATCGGGAAGGCTGCCGAGCCGTAGAAATCGGTCAGGCGCTTCTTCGGCACTTCCGACACGACGTGATAGACGCCCAGAGGCGTGCGCTTGTCACCTTCGCGCGCTTTTTGCGCACCTTCCTTGCCATGCGTGATGTAGTAATCCGCCACGAAACGCGGCCGGCCACCCTCGTTGGCATAGAGATAGAGACGCGATTTCTGGGTGTCGACGACGATCGCGTACTTCTGATCCGGCCGCATCTGCAACAGGTAACGCGGCACGTAGTTGTTGGGCGGCCGGTTGCGATACGCCTTAAGCCGCGCGATCGCTTCTTCGCGCAATTCGCTGACCTTCTCTGGCGGTGCGGATGGCGCATTGCCGAAGCCTGCGATCGGCCGACTGCGGGCAAGCAACAGATCGCCGCGGATCAGGTGTGCGAGGCGGAAGTTCGGATACACCCGAAGCAGCGACTCGGTGCGCTCCAGCGCGCTGTCGAGCTTGCGGTGCTCGATGTCGTCAAATACCTTCGCCAGCGATGCTTCTGGGCCACTATCCGAGATCGGGCCCTTCATCGGCTGGGCGGCCGACAGGCCTGCGCAGCAGGCGCCAACGACCAGCGCAATCTGCGCCGCGTGGCGGAATACCTTAAGCATCAGCCGCCGACCCGTTCCTGCTGGATTTGCCAGCGGCCATCGCGGTGCACCAGCACCAGCGTTTTGGTGGCGGCGGACTTCAGATTCGCGGAGTCGTAAGACTGGCGGAATCGGACGGTGGCTTCGTCGTCGGACAGGCGGATCACAAGGTTGTCGGCGCTGACGCTGATCGGGCCCGGCTTGGTTAGGCGCGATTCGCGTTCACTTTCCCATGCCTTGCGCGGCACGCCACCGGGCGTTTTGAAGTCGCGCGCGTAGTGGCTCAGATAGGCTTTTACGTCCTTGCGCGACCACGCGCTGGCCCAGCCGTTCACCATCTTCTTGATGTCTGCTTCAGCCTTGTCGTTGGCCGCGGGTTTCTTTGCGGCAGCGGGCTCTGCCTTGGCGACCGCAACCGGCGCAGGCGTGGCGGCCGGTTTTGTCGGCTCAGCCTTCGCAACCGGCGCAGCCTTCGTTGGGGCCTCTGCCGGCTTGGCTGGGGGCTCCGGTGCTTTTGTGACCGGCGGCGGCACCGCTTTTGCCGGAGCGGGCGCTGGCGCCGGCGTAGCAGCGGCAATCTGCACCGGCTTGGTCGCCGAGGGCGCAGTACGCGCGTTGCGCGTGTTGCCGCCCATCAGGTCCCGGATCATTGCGAGCTTCGTCTGCGCCTGCGTGTTGGCGGAATCGAGCTGCAGCGCCTTGTCATAGGCCTGGCTTGCGAGCTTGGCATATACATCGCCGAGGTTCTCGTGCGCCGTGGCGTAGGCCGGGTGCGTGCGGATCGCAAGCTCCAGTGCGGCCTTAGCCTTCTCGTACTGGCGCTGCGACGCATAGATGACGGCGAGGTTGTTGTACGGCTCCGGCAGCTCGGGGTAGTCCTCCGAGAGCTTTTGGTACACGACCGCGGCGTCGTTGAGACGGTTCATCTCCGTCAGGATGACGCCTTTGGTGAAGCGCGCCTGAGCGTCCTTGGGGCGCACGGCGAGGATCTGGTCGACCTTTTCCAGCGCGGCCGGTAATTGGCCTTGTTTCATGTGCGCCTGGACCTCCGTGAGCGTCGGCTCCGCGGCGGCGGGCATGGCGCACGCCAGCAGCATTGCAGCTGCCAGGGCGTTCAAGGTGGTGCGAAAAGGGCGAAAAGTCATTGTGCTAACATCCTGCGAGCAAGGCGCGACGCGCCTGTTCTAGCCCACCATTCTATCAACAAGCCCCGCAACGCGGGGGCCGCGGCGACCGCCCCACCCGGGTGGTGCATGCACGGACATCATTCATGCTCACGATCTACAACTCGCTCACCCGCCAGAAGCAGCAATTTACCCCGATCGAACCCGGCAAGGTCCGCATGTATGTCTGCGGCATGACCGTGTACGACCTGTGCCATCTGGGGCATGCGCGCTGCTTCCTCGGGTTTGACGTGGTGCAGCGCTGGCTGCGGGCGTCGGGCTACGAGCTGACGTACGTTCGCAACATTACGGATATCGACGACAAGATCATCCGCCGCGCGCAGGAAAACGGCGAGCCGATCGCGGCGCTGACCGCGCGCATGGTTGCGGAGATGAACGCCGACTTCGGTGCGCTGGGTATCGAGCGTCCGGATATCGAGCCGCGCGCAACGGATTACGTGCCGCAGATGCTGGAGATCATCGATACGCTGGAATCGAAGGGCCTGGCCTATCAGGCCGAGGATGGCGACGTGAACTTCGCGGTGCGAAAGTTCCCGGGCTACGGCAAGCTCTCGGGCAAGTCGATCGACGATCTGCGCGCTGGCGAGCGTGTGGCAGTGGATTCGTCGAAGCGTGATCCGCTGGACTTCGTCCTCTGGAAAGCCGCCAAAGAGACCGAACCCGCCGATACCAAGTGGACCTCCCGCTGGGGCAAGGGGCGGCCCGGTTGGCACATCGAATGCTCGGCGATGAGCAGTGCCATTCTCGGCAAGACGCTGGACATCCATGGCGGCGGGCCCGACCTGCCGTTCCCGCACCACGAAAATGAAATCGCGCAGAGCGAAGGCGCCCACAGCTGCACGCTGGCCAACGTCTGGATGCATGCAGGTGCCTTGCGTGTGGATAACGAGAAGATGTCCAAGTCGCTGGGTAACTTCTTCACGATCCGCGAAGCGCTGAAGCAGTACGACGGCGAAGTGATCCGGTTCCTTGTGGTGCGCTCGCACTACCGTAGCCAGATCAACTACTCGCCGGATCTGCTGGCGGACGCGAAGCATGCGCTCACGCGGCTCTATACCGCTTTGCGCGATGTGCCGGCGGCAGAGGTGGCGATTGACTGGACCGACGCCGTGCCGGCGCGCTTCAAGGCCGCGATGGACGATGACTTCAACACCTCGGAAGCGGTGGCGGTGCTGTTCGAGCTGGCGGGTGAGGTACAGCGTGGGCGCGATCCGAAGGTGGCCGGGCTGCTGAAGGCGCTGGCTGGCGTGCTGGGCCTGTTGCAGCGTGACCCTGTGGCGTTCCTGCAGGGCGGCACGTCGAGTGATGGACTCAGCGCTGAAGCGATCGAGCAGTTGATTGCGGATCGCGCTGCAGCCAAGAAGGCCCGGAATTTCGCTGAGTCGGACCGGATTCGCGACGAGCTGAAGGCTGCTGGCGTGGTGCTGGAGGATTCCGCTCAGGGTACGACCTGGCGGCGCGCCTGATCTGGGCGATCGCTAAAAAAAGGGCGGCCATGGCCGCCCTTTTTGTTTGCTCTGCGTTCAGCGGCGTTGGATCACTACGCTGCCGATCGAGTAACCGGCGCCGAACGAGCAGATCACGCCGAGGTCGCCCTGCGTCAGATCCTCGTGGTGCAGGTGGAAGGCGATGATCGAACCGGCCGAAGCCGTATTCGCATATTGGTCGAGGATCACCGGCGCTTCGTCGAAGGTGGCGTCGCGTTCGAGCAGGCGACGCGCGATGAGCTGGTTCATCGACAGATTGGCTTGATGCAGCCAGAAGCGACGCACGCCGGCCGGTGCGTGCCCCAGGGCCGACAGATGGCTGCCGATATGCTCGGCCGCCATCGGGCAGACTTCCTTGAACACCTTGCGGCCCTCCTGGCGGAAGAGCTTGTCCCGTGCATCGGGATCGGTGTCTTCGCAGCGGTTCAGGAAGCCGGCGTTGTTGCGGATATTGTTCGAGAAACTGGTTGCAAGCTTGGTGCCGAGGATCGCCCAGCCGCCGTCGCCCATATCGGCACGCTCCACCAGAATCGCGGTGGCAACGTCGCCAAAGATGAAGTGACAGTCGCGATCGCGCCATTCCAGGTGCGCCGAGCAGATCTCGGGATTGACCACCAGCACTGAGCGGGCACTGCCGGAGCGCACCGCATTGGCGGCTTGCTCGATGCCGAAGGTGGCGGAGGAGCAGGCAACGTTCATGTCGAACGCAAAGCCCTTGATACCCAACGCATGCTGGATCTCGACCGCCATGGCGGGGTAGGGGCGTTGCATGTTTGAGGCTGCGCAGATCACCGCGTCGACGTCGGCTGCATCGCGGCCGGCGCGTGCGAGCGCGTCACGCGCGGCGGCAACGCCAATCTCGGCTTCCAGCGACAAGGCGTCGTCCGGCCGCGGTGCGAAGCGCGGATACATGCGCGCCGGGTCGAGCACGCCGGCCTTGTCGAGCACGAAACGCTGCTTGATGCCGGAGGCCTTCTCGATGAACTCGGCGCTCGACTCGGTCAGCGGGGCGACTTCACCGGCGGCGATACCCGCAGCGTGCTGGGCGTTGTAGTTCGCGACGTAGGTGTTGAAGGCTGCAACGAGTTCCTCGTTGCTGATGGATTGCGACGGCGTGAACAGCCCGGTCGCGCGGATGACGACGTCGGTCATGAAGCTACCTTTACCGAAAAGTTGCGGGAAGGTAGCACATTCGCAGGCGTATGGTCCTGTTGCCGGGCAAGGCAACACCCTTGCCCGGCGAGGTGTTGAGTGCCAGTCAGCTCACGCGCGTTACGGCGGCAACATCACGTGCCACGGCGAATTGCTGCGTGTTGGCAATCGGCGCGCTCGGCGCCGTGCTGCCAACGAGCGGGTTGAGCTGCCGGAAGCTGCAGCGCAAACCTTCCGGTTTGAGCGACACCACGGCATAGCCCTGCGCATCGCTGACCATGTGCTGGATCCAAGGATTGCTGTTGAGGCTCGCGAGCTGCGTAGCGAGACCGAGCAGCGTGACGGAAAACGCTGGCGTGGCTTTCAACGCCGTTAGCACCGCCATCGTCGTGGCATCCAGCGCCGCTTCGCTGACGCCCTTAGCGCCAAGCGCGCGGCGCACCGGCAGGCGGACCTGTTCGGCGAGCTCATCGAGCGTCGGTGCGGCGCGCTGCAGCGTGAATTCAAACAGGCTAAAGCGCAGGTCGAGCGTGCCGACACCATCCACAGGCACCGAGATCGGCGAGAACACGAGATTCGACAGCAGCGAACCGGTTGTGGCATCGGCGAAGTAGGTGAACCACGAATCGGAGCTGATGCCGGCGGTGACGAAGTCAACCATCACCGGCGTGCCGGCGCCTGCCGCGTCATAGTTGTCATTGACGGTGCCGGCGTGGAAAGAGTGCAGATCGCCGGTCAGCGCGACGACGTTGCGGATCGCGTTGTCCTTCAGGTGCGCCATCAGGTGTTTGCGTTCGGCGTTGTAGCCGTCCCACTGGTCGCAGTTGAGCAGGAAACGGGTGAAGTACGGCGCCAGCAGCGTGGCCAGGCCACCGACGAAGCTCGACGCTGCACCCTTGGCGATGATGTCGGGCTTGATGTAACCGAAGGCAATGACTTGTGCCCCGGCGGCAGCTTGTGCGCTCGCACCGGTTGCCGACGTGGCGGCACGATAGGCCGTGGCGGCGAGTGTTCCCTGCGTGGTGTTGAGCCCTTGGGCGACACCAGCGGCAATCGGGTCAGTCGACGTGGCGAGCGCGGTTGCAATCGCGGATGCCGCGGCACCGGCCTTGGCCTGATCCGCGCCGGCGGTGACGGCGGCCACCACGGCGGCCGCTACGGCGACGTTGCCCCCGGTGTTGCTGGCAGCGGTGGCGATGTTGCCTGCGACCGTGTTAACCGATTGCAGCGCAAGCAGGGTCGCGACCGCTGCCGTGCCGTCCAGGCCCATGCGCAGCAGCGAGACTTCGTTGCACCACAGCTTCCATGTCGCGGTGGAGCTGCTCATCGTCTGCTTCCACCAGTCGCGCTGAGTGGTGCCGAGGATCGAGGCTGGCGCCAGTGCATCGCTGCCGGCCGACACCGCCTTCATCTTTGCGGCCTCGATGGCGTCACGCGTGTCAGCCGGTACGAAGTAGCGCGAACCGACGGAGCCAAGTGCTGCGCCCGTTGCGGGGTTGGGGGCAGCCTCCGGAATGATGTGGTCGGCGCGGTAGAGGCGCTCGTCGGTCACGATGAAGTGGGCGAGCTTGCCGAAAGGCAGGTCGCGGTAGATGCGCACGTTCTGGAAGCTGGCTGTAGTGCTGTCGTAGCTGACGTCGGCGGGCATGAATTCAAACCATGCCTGGTTCGCGCCGCGCCGGCGTGCGCTTTGATGGGTGTTGTCGCCGATACCGGTGCTGGCGTTGTAGCTGCCGTTGTCGTAGGTTTCCGCGTCCTGCCAGCAATCGTCGGAAAATTCGTGGTCGTCCCATGTGGCGATGAAGGGCAGGCGTTCGTGAAGCGCCTGCAGGCGCGGATCAGTGCGGTACTTCTTGTAGAGGTAGCGGTAGTCCGCCAGCGTGGTGGCGTACTTTGCGCCGCTGTTGCCAGACTTGAAGCTGCCGTCGGGCAGCGCCAGCGGATCGTGGCGGGACTCCACCGCGCCGCTCTGGAACGCTTCACCGACGGTCTCGTAGATGTAGTCGCCAAGGTGCACGACAAAGTCGATGTCTTCCTGTGCGAGGCTCTCGAAACCTGCCCAGTGATTCACGCTCCAGTCCTGGCAAGAGATGAAGGCGAACTTCAGTTCGGCGACGTCGGCATCCCGCGTTGGGGCGGTCTTGAAGCGCCCGACGCGCGAGCGCACGTCGCCCGCCACGAACTGATAGAAATAGACCGTGCCGGGTTGCAGGCCGCTGAGTTTGTTGCGCACCGTATGGTCGTAGCGGGCGTAAACCGGAACGCTGTTGTCGACAACCAAGGCGCCCGAAAGCGCGTCGCTGGTGCCCAGGCGGCTGCCGTTGTCGGCCGTGGTGACGAGGATGCGGATCGAGAAGTCGCCGGCATCAGGGGCGCTCGCGACGGCATCTACACTGGTGGGTACGACGCGCGTCCAGAGCATCGCACCGTCTGCGCGTGGGTCGCCCGAGGCGACACTCTGCGGGAATTTCCAGTTGCTGCCGGTGGCCTTGGCCGGCCCCGACTCCGGCGTGCTTGCGCTGTCACTGCCGCAGGCGCTTAGCCCGCTGACCGCGATTGAGGCGGTCCAGAAGCCGGTATTGCGCAGGAATGCGCGTCGATTCATCGTCATACGTTCCCCATACCAGGTCGTTTGGCGCGCATGCCGGCGCGCCGGAAAATACGCCAGCGTATGGTGGGGGCGTTACCTGCCGATGACTTGTGAGAAGGCGACAGCGCGTTTGTGCGCCGACGCCCGAGGCAGGGAGAGAGGAAGGAAGAAGGCGGCGCGGCCCGGTTTTGCCGGGCCGCGATCAGGCTTAGCGGATGACGCGGCCCTGGCGGTCGATTACCGCCATTTCGGCGAACTCGACGCCGGTGCGGCGCGTGCCGGTGAAGCTGACGTTGATGCCGCCGAGGTCAAAGCGATCGATGCCCGCCATCGCGGCCGGCAGCTTGGCTCGTGCGCCACCGGCGCGGCGCAGGCCCTCGAACAGTGTGCGTGCAGCGACGTAGGACTCCATCATTGCCTGGGTCGGCTCGACGTCGTTCGGGCCGTACTTCTTGTAAATGGTGCGGAACTCGCGCACCAGCGGTACCGACTCGTTCAGCGTGTTCGGCGCGGCTTCCAGCACGGCAACGCCGTGAGAGGCCTTCTTGCCGATGATGCGGGCGAGATGACTGCCTTCCACGTACGACAAGGTGGCGAGTTGCGCTGTGCCGCCTTGAGCACGGTAGCGCTGGATGAAGGCGGCGGCGCCGGCCGTTTGTGACGCCAGCACGATCGCTTGAGGGCCACTCGCGAGCATTTTCGTTACCGCCTGATCGACTTGTGCCGACCCGGCAAGGTAGCTGACCCCGTTGAGCTTGATGCCAAGAATGCCAGCCTCACTCGATGCCGCGGTCCAGGCCTCGCGGCCGAATCCGTTGTCTTCATACACCACGCCGACGTTCTTCATGCCGCTGGTGGAGAGGTGCTTGAGTACCTTCGCGACCTCGAAGCTGAAACTCGGGCGAGTCAGGAACAGCTGCTTCGAACCGCTTGCAAGGCTTGATGCGCCGACGCGGGGGCCGACCAGGGCGAGGCCCGTGTCTTCAAGCAAACGGCTGTCGAGCAACTGCTGAACGCTGTCTTCCCCCATCAGGCCGAGCAGTGCTGCGGGGGCGTTCTTGTCAATCAGCGGACGCAACTGCTTGCTGACGTCGCCCGGTTCCTGGCTGGCCGTCACGAGCTTGACCTTCTGCCCGGCGATGCCGCCGCGTGCGTTGAGATCCGCCACAGCAACCTGGGCGCCAACCTGCATGTGCCAGCCGATACCACCGTAGGGGCCGGTGAGTGGGGCGATCTGCAGGACGGTGATGTCTGCCGATGCCAAGGGGGCCGCAGCGCTGACCAGCAGTGCGGCAAGCGCTTTGAACAAGCGCGAATGAGCAAGTGTCTTCATGTCTGTAATCCTTGAGGGCGACAACTCAGCGCTGTGCGTTGCCAGCGGCAACGGCTTGCACAAGGCGCGCCTGGGCGTCGCGTGTGCTCATGCCTGCATCGTTGAAATAGGCGGAGACGGTTGCCTGCATGGCGGCCTGCACTGCTTCCGGGGCGGCCATGCGATGGGCGACCGAGGGCACCAGCCCGCCGGACTGCGCGGTGGCGCGGAAGGCTTCGGCCGAGCGTTTGGCACAGTCATCGAAGCGGTCCATGCGCGCGTTGGTGCGCGCCGGGATCGAGCCTTTGGCCAGATTGAAGTTCTCCTGGAACTCCGCGCCCATCAGCGCGTTCGCCAAGTCCGCCTGGGCCTTGCGCGCATCGTCGTGACGCTGGCGGAAGAAGGCGAAGCTGTCGATGTTGTAGGTGTAGGCCTTTTCGGTCCCAGGGGCAGCCAAGCACAGGTAGTCGCGGCCGGGTTGCTTGCCGGCGCGGGCGAATTCTCCCTTCGCCCAGTCACCCATGAACTGCACGGCGGCCTTGCCATTGATCACCATCGCTGTGGCCGCGCTCCACTCGCGGTTTGCGGCACCGGCGTCGATCAATTTGCGCAAGGCTTTGAAGGTATCGAGCGCCTTGGTCATGGTGGGGCCCTGCAGTGTCGCGCTGTCGAGCGAGACGAAGGCCTTCTTGTAGAAGTCGGCACCGCCGACCCCCAGCGCGACCGATTCGAACAGCGTGAAGTCCTGCCAGGGCTGGCCGCCATGGGCGATCGGCGTGAAACCGGCCTTGCGGATGCTGTCCGCGGAGGCGATCAGTGCATCCCAACTGGTGGGCACTTCTACGCCGGCTTTCTTCAGTACTTCGGGGTTGATCCACATCCAGTTAACGCGGTGGACGTTCACCGGTGCCGCGACGTAGCGACCCTCGTACTTCATTGCGTTCGCAACCACTGCAGGCAGCGTGGCGTCCCAGTTGCCGGCGCTGGCGACGTCGCCAATATCGGCGAGCAGACCGTCTTCCGCCCATTCGCGGATCTCCGGGCCCTTGATCTGCGCAGCCATCGGAGGGTAGCCGGAGACGACGCGGGTCTTCAGCAGCAGCATCGCGTTGTCACCGCCGCCACCTGCAACCGAAAAGTCGCGCCAGCGGTGGCCGCTCGCCTCGAGCTTCTTCGTCAGTTCGGCCAAGGCGCGCGCCTCGCCGCCGGAAGTCCACCAGTGCAGGACCTCGATATCGGCGGCGTGGCTGGCGGCGACGCCGAGCACCAAGCCGAGCGCCAGCATTGTCTTCGTCGTGCGGATGGGATTCATGATTGTGCGTTTGTCCTTCAGTGTCCGGCAGTGGCGGCGCGCGACAGCGCATCGCGCCAAGGCTTCTGCTGATGGAAGCCCATGCGCCGGTAACAGAGTTGATCGGATCTCAGTGGCGACCTGGTGTGGTGCCGTGTGGCAGCCTAAGGTCGGCGCCGCGCCGCGAGGGGCGGGTGGTGAAACGGACGGATACGGGCCGCGCGTGGCCGTTCAAGATACTTTTCGGCACTCACCGGAATCTCCTTTGTTGTCTCTGTGCTGCCGGTCGCTTGTAGGGTGCGCCGTGCTTGTTTTTTGTGCTAAGGGAAAACCCCGAGCGGGTTAACCCTAAATCTTTGCGCGGGGCTTGGCAATCGTTCCGCGCTGCAATCAATGTCAGTTTTGATCAAGCAAAAATAAAAAGAGCTCCGATTGGAGCTCTTTTGTGTGGGCCGCGACTCGGCGCCGGCAGGGCCGGCAAGGAGGCGATCTATGGCGCGCGTGCTGATCGCTCAGTCGCTGAAGAACTCGCGCACCTTGTCCATCCAGCCCTTCGCGCGAGGCGTCTGCTTCGCCGCATCCTTCTGCGCCAGTTCCTCGAACTCACGCAGCAGTTCCTTCTGCCGTTCATTCAGGTTCACCGGCGTCTCAACGACGACATGGCACAGCAGGTCGCCCGGATGGCCTGAACGCACGTTACGGATGCCCTTGCCACGCAGGCGGAACACTTTGCCGCTCTGGGTTTCGGCGGGGATCTTCAGGTTGGCTGCACCATCCAGTGTCGGAATTGCTATTTCGCCGCCCAGTGCCGCGGTGGCGAAGCCGATTGGCATCTCGCAATGCAGATCGTCGTGATCACGCTGGAAGACCTGGTGCTCGCGAACGTGGATCTCAACGTAGAGATCGCCCGGCGGGCCGCCATTGACGCCGGGCTCGCCATAGCCGGCGTGGCGCAGGCGCATGCCGTCGTCGATGCCGGCGGGGATCTTCACTTCCAGCGTCTTCTGTTTCTTCACGCGGCCGGCGCCATGGCAGCTGCCGCAGGGGTCCGAGATGTGCCGGCCGGAGCCGTGACACTTCGGGCAGGTCTGCTGGATCGAGAAGAAGCCTTGCTGCATCCGCACCTGACCCGCACCGCCGCAGGTCGGGCAGGTCTTCGGTTGCGTGCCGGCCTTGGCGCCTGAGCCGTGACAGACGTCGCATTCCTCCATCAGCGGAATGCGGATCGTCTTTTCCGCGCCACGCGCCGCTTCCTCGAGCGTGATCTCTAGGTTGTAGCGCAGGTCGGCACCGCGATAGACGTTCGAACGCCCGCCGCCGCCACCGCCGCGGCCACCGCCGAAGATCTCGTCGAAGATGCCGCCGAACGCATCCGAGAAGCCCTCGAAACCCGCACCACCGCCGAAACCGCCGGGGCCACCTGCAGCGGACGGATCCACCCCAGCATGCCCATAGCGGTCGTAGGCCGCGCGCTTGTTGCCGTCGGAGAGCACCTCGTAGGCTTCTTTGGCCTCCTTGAATTTCTCTTCAGCGCTCTTGTCGTCGGGGTTGCGGTCCGGGTGGAATTTCATCGCGAGCTTGCGATAGGACTTCTTGATGTCCTCGTCGCTGGCGTCGCGATTGACTCCCAGAACCTCGTAGTAATCCCTTTTGGCCATCTGCTCTCTTCCTCTAACGCAAAGGCGCAAAGGACGCGATGCGATCCTTTGCGCCCTTCACGCCTTCGCGTTGTTTCGGCTTACTTCTTGTCCTTGACCTCGGTGAACTCGGCATCGACGACGTTGTCGTCAGCCGGCTTGGCGCTAGCACCGGCACTTGCGCTGGCGCCCGCATCGGCACCGGCAGTCTGCGAGTACATCTTCTCACCCAGCGTCTGGCTGGCGAGCGCCAGGGCCTGCGCCTTGGCTTCGATGTCTTCCTTGTCGGTGCCCTTGATCGCTTCCTCGGCTTCCTTGATCGCGGTTTCGATCTTGGCCTTTTCGTCGGCCGAAACCTTGTCACCGTGTTCCTGGATCGCCTTCTTCGCGGTGTGGATCAGCGCATCGCACTGGTTGCGGGCGTCGATCAGCTCGCGTGCCTTGCGGTCGTCTTCGGCGTGGGCTTCGGCGTCGTTCACCATCTTCTGGATTTCGTCGTCCGACAGGCCGGAGTTCGCCTTGATGGTGATCTTGGCTTCCTTGTTGGTCGCCTTGTCCTTGGCCGAGACATGCAGGATGCCGTTGGCGTCGATGTCGAAGGTCACTTCGATCTGCGGCATGCCACGCGGCGCCGGCGGAATGTCCGACAGGTTGAACTGGCCGAGGCTCTTGTTGGCCGATGCCATTTCGCGCTCGCCTTGCAGCACATGGATCGTCACTGCGGTCTGGTTGTCGTCCGCGGTCGAGAACACCTGCTGAGCCTTGGTCGGGATCGTGGTGTTGCGCTTGATCAGCGGGGTCATCACGCCGCCGAGGGTTTCGATGCCGAGGGTGAGCGGGCAGACGTCGAGTAGCAGCACGTCCTTCACTTCACCTTGCAGCACGCCACCCTGGATCGCCGCGCCAACGGCCACGGCTTCGTCCGGGTTCACGTCGCGGCGGGCTTCCTTGCCGAAGAACTCGCGCACCTTCTCTTGCACCTTCGGCATGCGGGTCTGGCCGCCGACGAGGATCACGTCGTCGATGTCGGTGACCTTCAGGCCGGCATCCTTCAGCGCTTTGCGGCAGGGCTCGATGGTGGCGTCGACCAGCTCTTCGACCAGCGATTCGAACTTGGCACGGGTGATCTTCATCGCGAGGTGGCACGGCGCACCGTTGGCCATCGTGATGTAGGGCTCGTTGATTTCGGTCTGCTGGCTCGACGACAGCTCGATCTTGGCGCGTTCAGCGGCGGCCTTGATACGCTGCAGTGCAATCGCGTCCTTCGACAGGTCGATGCCGTTCTGCTTCTTGAACTCTTCGACGATGTAGTCGATCACGCGCTGGTCGAAGTCTTCGCCACCGAGGAAGGTGTCGCCGTTGGTCGCCAGCACTTCAAACTGCTTGTCGCCGTCCACATCCGCGATCTCGATGATCGAGATGTCGAAGGTGCCGCCGCCGAGGTCATACACGGCGATCTTCTTGTCCTTGCCGGCAACCTTGTCCATGCCGAAGGCCAGCGCGGCCGCGGTCGGCTCGTTGATGATGCGCTTGACTTCGAGGCCGGCGATGCGGCCCGCGTCCTTGGTGGCCTGGCGCTGGCTGTCGTTGAAGTAGGCCGGCACGGTGATGACCGCTTCCGTCACTTCCTCACCGAGGTAGTCCTCGGCAGTCTTCTTCATCTTGCGCAGCACTTCGGCAGAAATCTGCGGCGGGGCCATCTTCTTGCCGCGCACTTCCACCCATGCGTCACCGTTGTCGGCCTTGCTGATGGCGTAGGGCATCAGCGAGATGTCCTTCTGGACTTCCTTTTCCTCGAAACGGCGGCCGATCAGGCGCTTCACCGCGTAGAGGGTGTTCTTCGCATTGGTCACGGCCTGGCGCTTGGCGGGCGCGCCGCACAGGATCTCGCCATCATCCATGTAGGCGATGATGGACGGCGTGGTGCGCGCGCCTTCGGAGTTCTCGATGACCTTCGGCGTGCCGCCTTCCATGATGGCGACGCAGCTGTTGGTGGTGCCGAGGTCGATACCGATGATCTTGCCCATGTTTGTGTTGTCCTTTCCGAATTCTGTGGTGAAGCAAACCTGTTACCGAAGTGGGGTCTTGTCACAGGCTTTCAAGAGCCCGGGCCACTGCGGCCGCAAGACCTGCCGACGCGGTGATGTCAGTCCTTGGCCTTCGAAACGGCGACCAGCGCCGGGCGCACGACACGACCTTCGATCAGGTAGCCCTTCTGGAAGACCTGGACGACGGTGTTTGCGGGTTGGTCCGATTCGACCATGCTCATCGCCTGATGCTGATGCGGGTCGAACTTCGCGCCGACCGGGTCGAGTTCGGTCAGGTTGCCGCGCTCGAAAGCGCGCGCAAGGTTGCGCAAGGTCAGCTCGACGCCTTCGCGGATCGATTCGAGCGTCGGGTTCGCGACAGCCAGCGTCTGTTCGAGACTGTCTTTGACCGGCAGAAGCTCCGTGGCGAACTTTTCGATCGCGAACTTGGATGCCTTCTGAATGTCTTCAGCAGCACGACGACGCACGTTTTCGGTCTCAGCCTTGGCACGCAACCAGGCGTCGTAGTGCTCAGCGCCCTTCAATTCGGCCTGGCGCAGCTGCTCTTCGAGGCTGGGCAAGGTGTCGACCGATGCGTTCTCGGGGGCTTCGGCGCTGGCGGCTTCCGGCGAGGCGTCTGCGGCCGAGCTCAGCTCGACCTCAGGCTGCGGACTGGACTGATTTTCCTGCATGAAAATGAACTCCCTGATGGCAACTTTGCTTCCATCTGGGGCGGGTTCCGGGAATTTCAAGCCCTGTTTGTGGCAAAAGCGCGCGAGCGCTAACATGCCGTCTGTTAACGGGGGATTACATGGCTGCGCAGCCGGAGAGAATCGGGAAGTACCGCATCATCCGCGAGATCGGGCGGGGGGCCACGGCCATCGTCTATCTGGCGGAAAACCCGTTCTATCCGGAGCCGATCGCCCTCAAGCACATCAGCTTCAATGATAAGGCGAAGGATCAGGCGAAGTGGAACCGTCGGCTGCTCAAGCTCTTGCGCGCCGAAGAAGCTGTCTCCAAACGCCTCAACCACCCGAATATCATCCGCATCTTCGAGACGGTGATCGAGGCAGACCAGGCCTACGTGGTGATGGAGTATTTCGAGGGCTATTCCCTTGAACGCTACTGCACCTTCGAGAACCTGCTGCCGATCCATCGTGTGGTCAGTATCATCTTCAAGTGCTGCATGGCGCTGGACTATGCCTACAAGAACGGCATCATCCACCGCGATATCAAGCCGGCGAACATCCTGATTGACGATCAGGACAATGTGAAGATCACCGACTTCGGGCTCGCGCTCAACATCAAGAAGCAGAGCGACGAGGATTCGACCTTCATCATGGGCGTCGGCTCGCCGGCCTACATGTCGCCGGAGCAGGTGAAGTCCTACCCGCTGAACCAGAAGACTGACTTGTATTCGCTCGGTGTCGTGCTGTTCCACATGCTGACCGGGCGGCTGCCGTTCCGCGCGAAGAACCCGGCGCAGCTGGTCTATCGCATCATCAACGCCGATCCGCCGTCAGTGGTGCTGCTCAATCCGGCCGTGCCGGAGACGATGGACCCGGTGATCCGCAAGGCGCTCGAAAAGGATCTCTACTCCCGCTACAAGAATGGCGCGGAGTTTGCGAAAGACCTGTCGGCGGTCCGATACAAGATCTACGACGAGAACGAGCACCTCGAAGACAACTCGCACTTCGGCCAGCTAAGGCGTTTGCCGTTCTTCACCGAGTTCGACGACGTCGAGGTATGGGAAGCCTTCCGCATTGGCAAGTGGCGCCAGTGTGGCGAGCTGACAACGCTGATCAAGGAAGGCAGCAGCGATGCGCGCTTCTGCATTCTGATCGAGGGGCGGGTGGAGGTGTCGCTGGAGGGCCGCAAGGTCGCCGAATACGGCCCCGGCGAGGTGTTTGGCGAGAGCGCCTTCCTCGACGAGCAGGAGCGTAAACAGTTTGCTACGGTGGTGACACTGACGCCGGTGAGCTACCTCGAAATCAACCCGGCTGCCCTGGTGCTGGCGTCCGAGGAATGTACCGACCACTTCCGCTCCCGCTTATCCACCGTTGCGATGCGGCGCTTGTCGGCAGCGTTGCGCGTCTGTGCAAAGTCCGGCGAACCAGCGACGCGGGGTAACGACGGCGTGCCGAGCGGCGGCCTCGAACTGCAGCTCGTCAATAGCTGAGCACCAGGCCGCCGCCGCGGCAATCAAACGGCGACGTCGATCTGCTGCATCGCACCGACTTCGCCGCTCTCCTTCAGATAGATCCCGCTCGCGCGCACTGCGCCCAGATCCGCGTTCTGGCTGTCCTTCAGCGTGAAGGGCGTGTCTACGCGGCCGAGGTACAGCGCGCCGACGCCCGCGCTGGCGATCGACGTCAAGGTGCCGGCGCCGTCGCTCGTCGGCCGCCACAGTTTGAGATTCGCAAACGCCGGGTCGGATTCGTCAATCCAGCCGTTGCCGTCGGCGTCGAGCTTCGCAAGTTCCGCGTAGCCGTCACCACTCTGCGGCCCGAACAGCTCGCTTCCGTTGTCGATGCGGCCGTTGCCGTTCTTGTCCAGCGCCAGGTAGCCCGCGCCACGCAGTAGTGGCAGTTTCTCCGAGGTGCCTTGGGCGCTCAGATCGAAGCGGATCGTGTCGCCGGTCGTCGAAACGGCGTTGCCGTCCAGGTTGATGACCAGCGGATCTTTCAACAAGGCGTCGCCGGCGCGGATCGACACGCTGGTTTCTTCTCGTTGATAGCGTTCCATCGACAGATTCAGCGAGAAGCTGATCTTTCTTCCGTCGGCCGTCGTAGCCGAGCCGCTCGCCGAAAAACTGGTGCGCTCGTATTCTTCACGCACTTCCCGTGAATCGAATTCCAGCCCCCATCCGGCGCGTTGTGGCGCCTCGCTGGCGCCGGTCGGGGCTCCGCTCGACGCCGGCGCCGTGCTCTCCGCTGGCGCAGCTGCCGCCGTGGCGTTGGTGCTGCCCTGCAGCTGATCGGGTGTGACGAAACGCACCTCGCGCCCCGTCAGCGCTTCGACGATGTCCTTCAGCAGCTGCAGCCGTGCGGGCAATCCGCTGTTGCTTTGCGCCTCGTCCGCACCGGTGCTGGCTGTGGTGTCGGTAACTGGTTGTTGGGGCGCCTGAGCGTGGGGCGCCGCGCGTTCGTTGCGCTGGCTGAAGGCCAGTTGCGCCCGTGCGGCTTCCGAGAATTCGACACGGCTGTGCTGGTTGAACTCCAGCCCGAAACCGGGCGCGTTGCGCCCGCCCGCATTGGCATCGGCCCAGGCCCGCATCCGAGTGTCGGTCTCTTGCGTGCGCCAAGCCTCGTGGGATGAGGCCAGGGCCACATCCGATGATGTGATCTTCATTTGTCGCTCCTTCCGTCAGGTCCGGCTGCCCGGCCAGGCTGTATCGCCCAACTGTTGTAGCGGCAAGTCCTTGTTTTTCCTTGAAGGCCAGACGGGGGGACGACGCCCGGCGAGGTGCGGGCAGATACATGTTGACACGCTAAAGTTTTTTGAAACTAGGCCGAAAATGCTCTTATCGCCGCCGTAGTAGATGCAACCCAATGGAGGAATGTCGTGGCCCGAAGCAGCGTTTATGGGATCAGCCGGGTGGACAACGAGGTCAGCCGCACCCATGGCTGGCTGGTGACCATCCAGCGGCGAGGGGTGATCTACCGCAAGCACTTCAGCGATGGCGTGCATGGCGGCAAGACCAAGTCCTTCAATGCCGCAAAGGCGTATCGCGACGAGGTGATCGCCAAACACCCGCCGTTCTCGATGCGCGAATACTCAAACATCGTCAAGAAAAACAACCGCTCGGGCGTGGTCGGCGTCTGTCGATACTGCGCCTCGGAAACGCGTGATATGCCGGAAGAAAAGCAACGCTGGTTCTGGGTGGCCTCCTGGCCACTGCCGGACGGGCGTCGCAAACGGGTGAAGTTCTCCGTCAAGAAATACGGCGAAGAAGGTGCTTTCAAGATGGCGCTGAAAGCACGTAAGGATGCCTTGAAGAAGCTTGAAGGGGAGTTCGACCCCGGTGCCGTGCGGCGCAAACCCGCGCGCCGCCGCGCCGCAACGGGTGAAGGTGCCCGGCGCAGCGCCTGATTCAGTCGCAGTTGTTGCCAAGAAAGAACGCCCGCATCTGCGGGCGTTCTTTTTACCGTGGCTCAAGCGTTAGCGGCGGGGTTCTGAAACCGCCATGCTGACGAACGTGCACAGCACGCTGTAGAGCAACGCCCCCCAGAACGCCGACCAGAAAGTTGGCACCACGATGCCACCGATCAGCCCGGCAACCGCCCAGAACGCCAGCGCGTTGATCACCAGAGCGAAGATACCCAGGCTCAGAACACTGATTGGTAAGGTGATCAGCAACAACAGCGGCTTGATCGAAGCGTTGACCAGGCCCAGCAGCAACGCGAAGAGCAGGGCGGTCGTCCAGCTACTGACGGTAATGCTCGTCACCACCTCAGGCACGAGCATCAGTGCAACGGTGTTCAAGGCCCAGATTGCCAGTCGATTCAGCATCAGTTCTGTGCTCCGAGTTTGGCTGCGCGCTGTGCAGCGATCGCCAGTTGGGTGGGGTCTGGGGCGGGGGCAGCCAGCCAGTCGGCCGCTTGCCGTTCCACCAGGCCGACCAGCGCATGAATCCAGTCATCCCGCTCGTTGAGGCAGGGTATGTAGCCGAACTCCTTGCCGCCGGCCGCAATGAAGGCGTGCTTGCACTCCATCGCGATCTCTTCAAGTGTTTCGAGGCAGTCGGAGACAAAACCCGGGCAGATCACATCGACCTTCTTGATGCCGGATTTCGCCAGCGCTTGCAGCGTGGGCTCGGTGTAGGGTTGCAGCCATTCGGCACGGCCGAAGCGCGACTGGAATGTCAGCACGTAGTCGTTCGGCCCGAGGTCGAGGGCTTCCGCGAGCCGCCGTGCTGTTTTATGGCATTCGCAGTGATACGGGTCGCCGCGATCGAGCGTGTAACGCGGTACGCCGTGAAAACTCATGAGCAGCCGTTCGGCGCGGCCATTGCGTTGCCAGTGCTCCCGCACGCTGGCGGCCAGTGCTGCAATGTAGGCGCCGTCATCGGCAAAGGCGCGAACGAGCCGAAGCTCCGGCAGGTTGCGACTGCTTTGCATCCAACCCGCTAACGCGTCAGCAACCGATCCGGTCGTGCTGCCTGCGTATTGCGGATAGAGCGGCACGACGAGGATTCGGGTGCAACCAGCCGCGCGCATTGCATCCAGCTGCGCCGGCACGGACGGATTGCCGTAGCGCATTGCGTGCATGACTTCGATCGGCTGCTGCCGGTTCTGCCCGAGGTAGCCGCGCAGCAACTTCGCCTGTCGTTGTGTGTGCACCGCAAGCGGCGAGCCGTCGCGGTCCCACACGCTGGCGTACTTCAGCGCGGACTTCTTCGGCCGTGTGTTCAGGATGATGCCGTTGAGAATCGGCCACCAGACCAGGCGCGGAATCTCGACCACGCGCGGGTCCGACAGGAATTCCTTCAGGTACCGGCGCAGTGCGCTGGGTGTTGGCGCGTCCGGCGTGCCGAGATTGACCAGCAGCACGCCGACCTTCGGGGCGCTTCCATGCCGGAAGGGCGGTTCGGGCTTGAAACGGGGCATTGATCAGCTCAGTTCTGGGGAGTCAGTGCGCTGGAGAGCAGGCGCGCGGTGATGTCCACGATGGGGATCACGCGCTCGTAAGCCATTCGTGTTGGGCCGATCACGCCGAGCGAGCCAACCACTTGGCCATCGACTTTGTAGGGGGCGGTCACGACGGTGCAATCGTCGAGCGAGGCGATGCCCGACTCTCCGCCGATGAAGATCTGTACGCCCTGGGCGTCACGTGACACTTCAAGCAACTGCAGCAGCCCGGTCTTGTGCTCGAAGAGCCGGAACAGGTCGCGCAGACGCGCCATGTTGGAGGACAGATCCTCGACTTCGAGCAGATTCCGTTCGCCACTCAGCACGTACGATGAGGCGCTCGTTTCCGAAATCGCATCCTGCCCGGCGGTGATCGCGGCGGACATCAGCTCCGACATGTCTTCACGGAGCTGGACGAGCTCGGCGCGCACGCGCTCGCGGATTTCGTCGAACTCCAGACCGGCGAAGTTCTGATTGAGGAAGTTCGTCGCCCGCACCAGTTCGTCGCCGGTGTAGGGGCGTTGCGTCAGCAGAATGCGGTTCTGCACGTCGCCGTTCTGCGTCACGATGATCAGCAGGATGCGACGTTCCGAAAGGCCCACGAACTCCAGTTGCCGGATGCGCGTCGCTTCCTTGCGGGCGGTCACGACCACGCCAGCGAAACGGGTGAGTTCGGACAGCAAATGCGACGCGGCGCTGATCACGCGTTGCGGCTGGTCCGGCTGCAGATGGTGTTCCAGCTCCATCAACTGCGCTTGCTGAAGCGGCTGCACCGTCAGCAGGCTGTCGACGAAAAGCCGGTATCCCTTTGCGGTGGGCACCCGGCCGGCCGACGTATGCGGTGATGTGACAAGGCCGAATTCTTCCAGGTCGGCCATGACGTTGCGGATTGTGGCCGGCGAGAGCTCAAGCCCCGACGAGCGCGAAAGGGCGCGCGAGCCAACGGGCTGACCGTCTGCGATATACCGCTCGACCAGCGTCTTCAACAGGATCTGCGCACGTTGGTCGAGTGGCTGGTTGGCTGGGCGTGATTCCATGTTGGCCATTCTAGGGAAAAAAACCGCAATCGCAACGCGTTGAGGGATTCGACCCGAAGGCGCGCCGTGCTTGCGGCAGCGGTGTCACGCCTTGTGGTTAAATGGGTGCCATGCAGAACGGTTTCAAGACGATCGCGCTGATTGGAAAGTACCAGAGCCCGGAAGTGTCGGATGCGGTGCTCCGGCTTGCGCTTTTTCTGCGCGAACGCGCCTGCGAAGTGCTGATCGAGCAAGGCACCGCGAGTGCTACCGGCATCGGCGGCGAATTCCGTGTCGCGGCTTTCGACGAGATTGGTGCCAAGGCTGATCTGGCCATCGTGCTGGGCGGCGACGGCACGCTGCTGACTGCGGCGCGGCGGCTTGCCAGCCATGCGGTACCGCTGGTCGGTGTAAACCAGGGGCGTCTGGGCTTCCTGACGGACATTCCGCGTGAGGACATGTTCGAGCACGTCGGCGCAATCCTCGCCGGCCGTGCGCGCCACGACACCCGGATGTTGCTGGAAGCTGAAGTCGTTCGGGCGGGTGACCGGGTCTTCCACACGATGGCGCTCAACGACGCGGTCGTCAGCAAGGGCGAGATCGGCCGCATGATCGAATTCGAGCTGCACCTCGACGGCGAGTTCGTCTATCACCAACGCTCCGACGGCATCATCGTCTGTACGCCGACAGGCTCTACGGCCTATGCGATGTCAGCGAACGGCCCGATTCTTCACCCAGGCGTTACCGGCATCGCACTGGTTCCCTTGTGCCCACATGCGCTGACCCATCGCCCGATTACCGTGTCGGACGACTGCCGTATCGAAATCGTGGTGCAGCCGCCACACGATGCACGCGTGCATTTCGACGGTCAGGCGCGTTTCGATGCGCGTGCCGGCGATCGCATCCGCATCTGGCGATCGGATCACGTCGTGACCTTGTTGCATCCGCCCGGCTACAGCTACTACTCCATCTTGCGCGAAAAGCTCCACTGGAGCGCCGCGCCGCGACTTCCCTGAAGGAATCACCGTGTTACGTCGTCTGACGATCCGAGACTTTGTCCTGGTCGATCAACTCGACCTCGAATTCGCGCCGGGTTTCGGTGTGCTGACGGGCGAGACGGGGGCCGGCAAGTCGATCCTGCTTGATGCCCTGTCGTTGCTGCTGGGTGACCGTGCGGACAGTGCCATGGTGCGTGCCGGCTGCGAGCGCGCGGAGATTTCCGGCGTGTTCGATTGCGAGGCGGAAGGCCCTGTCGCCGCATGGCTGGCTGCCAACGATCTCGAGGCTGACGTCGATGTTCTGGTTCGCCGCGTGGTGGATGCCGGCGGGCGCTCACGCTGCTATGTGAACGGATCCCCGGTTACCGCCGCGCAGCTGAAATCGCTCGGCGAGCTCCTGGCCGATATTCACGGCCAACATGCACACCACGCCTTGTTGCGCGGGGATGCGCAGCGCGATTTGCTCGACACCCATGCCGGTGCCACCGCTTTGGCGAAAGAGGTTGGTTTGGCTTGGCGCGCCTGGCAGGCCGCCGTGCGCGCGCTCGAAACCGCTGAAGCCGAGGGTGAGGCAAGTGCGCGCGAACGCGAGATGCTGGAGTGGCAGTTGGGTGAGGCGCGTACGCTCGCTTTCGTGCCAGCAGACTGGCAGCAGACCAACGCGGACCATCAGCGCTTGTCGCACGCTGCAGGCCTGATCGAAGGCGCGGGCGCGGCCCTTGATGCGCTCGACGAAACTGAACCGGCGATTGCGACCGAGGTTGAGCGTCTGGCCGTGCGGATGGCCGAGCTGGCGCGTTTCGATGCGCAACTGGCGCCGGTCGGCGAGTTGCTGGACGGCGCGGGCATTGCTCTTGGTGAGGCGGTGGCCGAACTGCGGCGCTATCGCGATCGTATGGAACTTGACCCGGAGGCTCTCGCTGAATGCGAACGCCGGATTGCCGCCGTCACCCAGTTTGCACGCAAGTACCGTGTCGCACCCGAGGCGATTCCTGCGCTTGAGGTGGAGTGGGGCGAACGGCTTGCCCTGATTGAGCGCGCAAGTGATCTCGAGGCGCTTACGTCGGCAGAGGTGGATGCGCGATCGACATATCAGAAGTGCGCGGCTGAGCTGAGTGAGCGCAGGCGTACGGCGGCCCAGGCGCTCGGGGCGCGCGTCACCGAAGCCATGCAGGATCTGGCAATGGCGGGTGGCCGGTTTGAGATCCGCCTTGTCGAAGTCCCGCAGGGTGGCGCGCATGGACAGGAAGCGGTTGAGTTCCTTGTCGCCGCTAATCCACACCAGGAACCTCGACCGCTCGCCAAGGTCGCCTCCGGCGGTGAGCTTTCTCGGATTGGCCTTGCGATCCAAGTGATCGCGAGCGAAGCGCAGGCGGTGCCGACGCTTGTGTTTGACGAAGTGGATGTCGGCATCGGTGGGCGTGTTGCCGAGGTGGTCGGCCGGCGCCTGGCTGAGCTTGGTCGGCGCTGCCAGGTGCTTTGCGTGACCCATCTGCCGCAGGTGGCCGCGCGAGCCGACTGGCAATGGCAGATTTCCAAGGAATCGCGCGACGGCGCTACCTATTCGCATGTCCAAGTGCTGGATGCAGCGGCACGCATCGACGAAATTGCCCGCATGCTCGGTGGCGAGCGCATCACCGACACGACTCGAAACCATGCGGCAGAAATGCTGGGGTTGGAAGCTGCGGCGGGGTGAGATTAAGAGGCGCTGTCTAGGCTGGAAAAAACGGCGCCGTGAGGCGCCGATTTTTGTTTACTCGCTTGCGTTGAGCGGGAACGCGGGCGGCATGTTTCGCTTGTGTGGGCAGTCGTCCTTGAGGCAATCGACATACAGGTGCAAGGCATGCTCGCGCACCTTGAAGCCGCGCTCACTCGCGATGCGGTTCTGCTTCTCCTCTATCTCGGCATCGTAGAACTCTTCGACGCGACCACATTGCATGCACACGAGGTGATCGTGATGCTGGCCATGGTTCAACTCGAAGACCGCCTTCGCGGACTCGAAGTGGTGGCGTTCCAGCAGCCCCGCTTGTTCGAACTGCGTGAGCACGCGATACACCGTCGCCAGCCCGATATCCATGTTTTCGGCCATCAGCATGCGATAGACGTCCTCAGCCGTGAGGTGACGCTGATCGGTGCGCTGAAAGAGTTCCAGGATCTTGAGCCGGGGTAGGGTGGCTTTGAGACCCATGCTCTTGAGGCTTTGGGAATTGGTCATGGAGGCTTGGCACGGGGGTCGGTACAGACCCTTATGATATAGTCTGACGCTCCATTTGAAAACGCGACTCGCTCCGTCGAATCCATGCCGCGCTTGAGTTTTCGCCCTGCAGTACTGCTTTCCCTTTTCTGTCTGATCCCTTTGACGAGCGGTTGTGATTGGCTGCGCCCTTACCGGGTTGACGTCCGCCAAGGCATGTCGATTACGGGCGAAATGGTGGGCCGTCTGAAGACCGGCATGACGCCGGAGCAGGTGCGCTTCATCCTGGGTACCCCGCTGCTGAACGATCCGTTCCACGCGGACCGCTGGGAGTATCCGTACGAATTTCGCGCTGGCCGCAGTTCAACGGTGGACCGGAAAGTCTTCTCGGTATTCTTTGTTGATGGGAAGCTTTCGCGTTGGGAAGGTGACATACAGCCTGCGCCGCCCAATGACGACGGTCAGAACCGTCTGATCGAAATCGAGCCGCGCAAGAAGTAGACCTCTCGCCCCGTCCTAATTCGGTAACGACCTGTCTTTGAAGGATTGAGCATGACCGTCAACGTCGCGATCGCCGGTGCGTCCGGGCGCATGGGCCGGATGCTGATTGAAGCCACGTTGCGCGATCCTGCGTGTTCGCTGGCGGCGGCGCTTGATTTGCCTGACAGCCCTTTTCTCGGGCGCGATACGGGCGAACTCGTTGGTATCGGTCAGTCGGTAGCCATCAGTTCCGATGTGGCAGCCGCCTTCGACGTGGCCGACTGTTTGGTCGATTTCACTCGCCCTGAGGGCACGCTGCGCCACCTCGAGGCCGCACGCATTGCCGGCAAGGCCATGATTATTGGCACCACTGGCTTCGATGCGGCCGGCAAGGAGGCGATTGCCCGCGCGGCGGAGACGATTCCTGTGGTCTTCGCGCCGAACATGGCTGTGGGCGTCAACGCCGTGTTCCGTGTGCTGGACGTTGCCGCGCGCATCCTTGCGAGCGGTTACGACATCGAGATCATTGAAGCTCATCACCGACACAAGATCGACGCGCCTTCCGGCACTGCGCTGCGTATGGGTGAGGTGGTGGCCAATGCAGTCGGGCGCGATCTTGAATCCTGTGCTGTGTATGGTCGCGAAGGTGTCACAGGTGAGCGCCCGGCGCAGCAGATCGGTTTTGCAACCGTTCGCGGCGGCGACATTGTGGGTGATCACACGGTGCTCTTCGCAGGGCTGGGGGAGCGCGTCGAGATCACGCACAAGGCCTCCAACCGTATGCCGTACGCCTTGGGAGCGCTGCGTGCCGCAGCCTTCCTGAAGGGGCGTTCGGCCGGTCTTTACGACATGCAGGATGTGCTCGGCCTGAAGTAACGCGTTTTGCCAACAGCGTGATCAAAGCTGTTAGCGATCTGACGGACGCTTCGGGTACGCTGTGCGGGTCATGCGATCCCCCTGGCCCTAGTCATTCTTCCGGTACGACCGAATGCAAGCCGCACAATCTGGCGATGATCGTGATTCAAACCCAGTAGAGCTCTCGGCCAACGAATTGCTGGCCGATCAACTGAAGCGGGCGTTCGGAGTCGATTCACCTGCCGGTCTGCTGTCAGCCATCTCACGGCAGGCGGTGAGGCCAGATCAGTTGGCTGTTGCCCTGGTCGATCTGCTCTCAATGGTTGGCGGGGCTTATCGCCACTACGAACAGTGCCTTGCGTCGCCAGTTCTTCCTTCGACGGAATCCGATTCGACTCTGCGCGCCGAAAACGCGCGCTTGCGGTCGCAGTGTGATGCACAGCGGGCGGTGCTCGATGTGGTGCGGGAAGCACTACGCGGGCTTGGCGATGAGCGCGGCGTCGGAGCGTTGGAGCGCCTAGCGGCGAACGAGCTCACACAGTCCCTGTCCGCTATGGTCAGCGAACGTCGGGAAAGCTCCTTGCTGCTGGGCGTGAGCGAAGAGCGTTTGAAGCTCGCGCTTGATAGTTCAGAAGACGGGATCTGGGATTGGGATGTTGGCGCTGGCGCAGTGCACTTCAGTGCGCGCTGGGCGGCGATGCTGGGGCTCTCGCTCGACGAGGTGCCGCCCACGGTGGAGGGCTGGCAAGCGCTGGTCCACCCCGATGACCTGCCGCAGGTGCAAGCACGGCTGGACGACAACGTCAGCGGCGTGGCCTCCGACTACGATTGTGAATTCCGCATGCGCACGCAGCGCGGTGAGTGGAAGTGGATCCTCGCGCGCGGCAAGGTCGTCAAGCGTGATGCGCAGGGCCGTGCGTTGCGGCTGGTAGGTACGCATCGCGATATAACCGAACGCAAGCGATTTGAGCTGGAGCTGCTTAACGCCAAAGAGGCGGCGGAGGCGGCCAACCGCGCGAAAAGCGACTTTCTGGCCAACATGAGCCACGAAATCCGCACCCCGATGAATGGCATCATCGGCATGACCGAGCTCGCGCTCGATACCGATCTGGATGATGAGCAGCGCGGCTACCTTGAGACCGTAAAGTCTTCGGGCGAGGCGCTGCTAACAATCATCAACGACATCCTCGACTTTTCGAAGATCGAGGCAGGTCGAATGGATCTTGAGCTGATCGACTACGCGTTGTTTAACACCGTAGCTGATTCGATCAAGGCGCTTGCGCTGCGTGCGCACCAGAAGGGTCTCGAGCTCATCGCGAACATTGATGACAACGTGCCGGTAAGGCTTAAGGGCGATCCGGGGCGTGTGCGGCAGGTGCTGCTGAACCTGATGGGCAATGCAGTCAAGTTCACCGAGCGCGGTGAAGTCGAGGTGGGTGTTCGGGTGCTGGAACGTGACGGTGCGTTCGCACAGATCGAGTTCTCGGTGCGGGATACCGGCATCGGCATCCCTGCCGACAAGCACGGTGCAATCTTCGACGTTTTCTCGCAGGCTGACACCTCGACGACGCGCCGTTTTGGTGGCACTGGCCTCGGCCTGGCCATCTGTCGGCGCCTGGTCGAACTGATGGACGGGCGGATCTGGGTCGAAAGCGTTCCCGATCAAGGGAGTTGTTTCAGGTTCACCCTACGCGCCGAAGTGCTAGAAGACCCGGCTCCGCTCTCGTCCCGTGCTGAGTTTGCCGGCCGTCGCGCCTTGCTCGCGCTAGAGAACCGCACTCTGGCGCGGCGCATGCATGGCTGGCTGGGGGCCGCTGGACTGCCGGTGACCTGGGTTGATTCGGTTGAGTCTGCAGAGACTGCGCTCAAGGCGGCAGCAGAGGCGGGCGGGTACTACGACCTGTTGCTTGTGGATGTCGGTCTTGCCGATCCCGGCGGGTTTGCCTTGCCCTCGCGCTTCTTCGATCTTGGCGCTTCGTGCGAGCGGATCGTGATGTTGCTCAATACACCGAATCAGCGCGAGGATGCCGACCGCTGTCGGCGGCTCGGTACGCGCGCCCATTTGGTTAAGCCGTTTTCGCGGCGCGATCTTGTGGATGCGGCCTTGCTCGCATTTGGCGTGGATGCGGGCAGCGGATTCTCGCTCGCCGAGTTTGATCTTGTTGCTGCGCGAGCCGCCACCGAGGCGACTGCCGAGCCGCTCGATGTATTGTTAGTGGAGGACAACCCGGTCAACCAGGCGGTGGCGCAGAAGGTGCTCGAGCGTGCCGGGCACCGCGTGGTACTGGCGAACAACGGCGCGGAAGCTGTGGAGTATTTCGATCGCGGCGGTCAATTCGACGTGATCCTGATGGACGTACAGATGCCGGTGATGGGCGGAATCGAGGCGACCCGCGCGATCCGCGCGCGCGAAGCCCGCCGTAGCTGGGCCGGTACCGGACTGCTCGAATCGATCCCGATCATCGCGATGACTGCACACGCAATGCCGGCGGACCGCAACCGTTGTCTTGAGGCGGGTATGGATGACTATGTCGTCAAGCCGCTCAAGCCGGCGGAGCTGTTCGCCGCGATCAAGCGTGTCGTGCGTCAGGAGGCGGTGAGCGACGAGTACTATGACGGATCACGTACCGAGATCGAGGGGGATCCTTTCGTGACTAGTGGGGATGTCGCCGACCTGGATCAGACGCGCGACACGCTCGATGGCGACGAATCCGCGGTGCAGATGCTGATAGGTGTTTTTCTGCAGGACTACGGCCGCTCGCGGGCGGAGTTGCTAGGGGCAGCGGAGCGCTCGGACTGGGAGGCCTTGTCGCGCGGCGCGCATTCGCTAAAGGCGTCTGCAGGCATTTTTGGCGCGGCGGCTGCGGCTGACTGTGCGCTGAAACTCGAGATTGCTGCGCGGAATAAGAAGGGGCCCGAGGCGCTGGCCCGACTGGCAGATCTGATCCCGGAGCTCGATCGTCTGGCTAATTACCTGCGTCGTGAGCAGGCGAAATGATCTGATCTGGATTGGTGCGCGCAGGCGGGATTTGCCGTAAGCCGCGGTAATTGCTACAATTTCGTGATCTTGAAAGCGGGATGCGCCGTGTGGCGAATCCCGTTTTTCATGTCCGGCGCCGGTTCCGGCGTCCGCTCAGAATTCCGGAATTTAGCGATAGTTTCAGGGAGTCCGCTGTGACAGCATTTCCCCCAGCCTTGCTCGCGCTCGCCGATGGTACGGTGTTTCACGGCAAGGGGATCGGCGCCGCCGGCAAGTCCGTCGGTGAAGTGGTTTTCAATACCGCCATCACGGGGTATCAGGAAATCCTGACCGACCCTTCCTACACCCGCCAGATCGTGACTTTGACGCACCCGCATATCGGCAATACGGGTGCCAACAGTGAAGACTGCGAAGCGGGTCGCACCTATGCAGCCGGCCTGGTGGTGCGTGATCTGCCCTTGCGTGTCTCCAGTTTCCGCGCCGAACGCTCGCTCGACGTCTACCTCAAGGACGAAGGCGTTGTCGCCATCGCCGGTATCGACACTCGCAAGCTCACGCGAATCCTGCGCGAGAAGGGCGCTCAGTCGGGCTGCATCGTCACCGCCGCGGCGGGAGAGACAATCGACGTCGAAGCTGCCATCGCCGCTGCGCGCGGTTTCGCAGGCCTTGCTGGCATGGATCTCGCCCAGGTTGTGACGACCGAAAAACCTTACGCTTGGACGAGCGGCGAGTGGCGCCTTGGTGAAGGTTTCCGCGAACAGTCGGCGGCGCGTTTCCACGTCGTTGCCTACGACTTCGGCGTCAAGCGCAACATCCTGCACATGTTGGCGGAACGCGGCTGCAAGCTGACCGTGGTGCCTGCCAAGACCCCGGCTGCCGAAGTGCTGGCACTTAATCCCGACGGCGTGTTCTTGTCCAACGGCCCGGGCGATCCCGAACCGTGCGACTACGCGGTCGCTGCGATCCGCGAATTCCTCGACCGCAAGATCCCGACCTTCGGTATCTGCCTTGGCCATCAGCTGATGGCGCTGGCTGCTGGTGCGAAGACCATGAAGATGAAGTTCGGCCATCACGGCGCGAACCATCCGGTCAAGGATCTGGAGTCTGGTCGCGTGCTGATTACCAGCCAAAACCATGGCTTTGCAGCCGACCCGGCGACGCTTCCGGCCAACGTCAAGGTGACGCATGTGTCGCTGTTTGACGGCAGCCTACAGGGCATGGCCTGGACGGATCGTCCGGCGCTGTGCTTCCAGGGGCACCCGGAAGCGAGCCCTGGTCCGCATGACGTGGCCTACCTGTTCGACCGTTTCGTTGGCTTCCTCGAGCAAGCCAAGAAGTGATTATCCCGGCGCGCAGCGCCTTGCTGCGCGCCTCGCCCCGGTGGTGAAGAGACATGCCCAAGCGTACAGACATCCAGAGCATCCTGATCATCGGCGCTGGTCCGATCGTGATCGGTCAGGCCTGCGAATTCGATTATTCCGGCGCGCAAGCCTGCAAGGCGCTGCGTGACGAGGGTTACCGCGTCATCCTGGTGAACTCCAATCCGGCGACGATCATGACCGACCCGGAGATGGCCGATGTGACCTACATCGAGCCGATCACCTGGCAGGTGCTCGAACGCATTATCGAGAAAGAGCGCCCTGACGCGGTGTTGCCGACGATGGGCGGCCAGACGGCGCTGAACTGTGCGCTGGATCTGTGGCACAACGGCGTGCTCGAAAAGTACAAGGTCGAAATGATCGGCGCCAAGCCGGACGCGATCGACAAGGCCGAGGACCGCCAGAAGTTCAAGGAAGCGATGACCAAGATCGGGCTGGAATCTGCCCGTTCCGGCGTCGCGCACTCTATGGAAGAGGCGTTGGCCGTGCAGGCCAAGGTTGGCTTCCCGGCGATCATCCGCCCATCCTTTACGATGGGTGGTACCGGCGGCGGTATTGCCTACAACATCGAAGAGTTCGTCGAGATCTGCACCCGCGGCCTTGATCTCTCGCCGACCCGTGAGCTGCTGATCGAAGAATCGCTGCTCGGTTGGAAGGAGTACGAGATGGAGGTCGTGCGCGACAAGCACGACAACTGCATCATCGTTTGTTCGATCGAAAACCTTGACCCGATGGGCGTGCATACCGGTGACTCGATCACCATCGCGCCCGCGCAAACGCTGACCGACCGTGAGTACCAGATCATGCGTAACGCATCGATCGCCGTGCTGCGTGAGATCGGTGTGGATACCGGCGGCTCGAACGTGCAGTTCTCGGTCAATCCGAAAGATGGCCGCCTGATCGTCATCGAGATGAACCCGCGTGTGTCGCGTTCGTCTGCGCTGGCCTCGAAGGCAACGGGTTTCCCGATTGCCAAGATTGCCGCGAAGCTGGCGGTCGGTTTCACGCTGGACGAACTGAAGAACGATATCACCGGCGGTGCAACCCCGGCCTCGTTTGAACCGTCGATCGACTACATCGTCACGAAGATCCCGCGTTTCGCGTTCGAGAAGTTCCCGGCCGCCAACGACCGTCTGACGACGCAGATGAAGTCGGTGGGCGAGGTGATGGCAATGGGCCGTACCTTCCAGGAATCGTTCCAGAAAGCGCTGCGCGGTCTTGAGACCGGCGCCTACGGGCTCGACGAGGTCGAGTGCGACCGCGAAGAGCTTGAAAGCGAACTCGCCAACCCAGGTGCAGAGCGCATCTGGTACGTCGGCCAGGCCTTCCGCGAAGGCATGACGCTCGATCAGGTTCACGCGCTGACCAAGATCGACCCGTGGTTCCTTGCCCAGATCGAAGACATCGTGTTGACGGAGAAGTCACTCGTCGGCCGTTCGCTCAAGGCACTCCAGGCGCCGGAGCTGCGTGATCTGAAGCGCAAAGGCTTCTCGGATCGCCGTCTCTCGAAACTGCTCGGCACCGACGAAACCAGCGTCCGCCTGCAACGCCACACGCTGGGTGTGCGGCCTGTGTTCAAGCGCGTCGATACCTGTGCGGCCGAGTTTGCGACCGATACCGCCTACATGTACTCGGCATACGAGGACGAATGCGAGGCGCAGCCGAGCAATCGCAAGAAGATCATGGTACTGGGCGGTGGCCCGAACCGCATTGGGCAGGGCATCGAATTCGACTATTGCTGCGTCCATGCCGCCCTCGCCCTACGCGAAGACGGTTACGAGACCATCATGGTCAACTGCAACCCGGAAACGGTCTCCACCGACTACGACACCTCCGATCGCCTGTACTTCGAGCCGCTGACGTTGGAAGACATCCTTGAGATCGTTGCAGTCGAGAAGCCGGTTGGCGTGATCGTGCAGTTCGGCGGTCAGACGCCGCTCAAGCGGGCGCGCGAGCTCGAAGCCAACGGCGTGCCGATCATTGGCACCACCCCGGACATGATCGATGCAGCCGAAGATCGCGAGCGCTTCCAGAAGCTGCTGAACGACCTCGGCCTCAAGCAGCCGCCGAATCGTACTGCGCGCGCTCCGGAAGAAGCGGTGCGTCTGGCGGCCGAAATCGGTTATCCGCTGGTGGTTCGCCCGTCCTACGTGCTGGGCGGCCGCGCGATGGAAATCGTGCACGAACAGAAAGACCTCGAACGCTACATGCGCGAGGCGGTGAAGGTTTCGAACGATTCGCCTGTGTTGCTTGACCGCTTCCTGAACGACGCGACCGAGGTCGATGTCGATGCGCTGTCCGACGGCAAGCAGGTCATCATCGGCGGCATCATGGAGCACATCGAACAGGCCGGCGTGCACTCCGGCGATTCGGCTTGCTCGCTGCCGCCCTACACGCTGTCCAAGGCGCTGCAAGATGAGTTGCGTCGTCAGACCGAGCTGATGGCTCGCGGCCTCAATGTTTGCGGCCTGATGAACGTGCAGTTCGCGATCCAGGGTAAGGGCGACGCCGCGGTGGTGTACGTGCTCGAAGTCAATCCGCGCGCATCCCGCACCGTTCCGTTCGTCTCCAAGGCCTGTTCGCTGCCGCTCGCCAAGGTGGCGGCGCGCTGTATGGCGGGTCGTTCCCTGGCCGACCAAGGCGTAACCGGCGAAATTATTCCGCCGTATTTCTCCGTCAAGGAAGCCGTTTTCCCGTTTGCCAAGTTCCCGGGCGTGGATACGATCCTCGGGCCGGAAATGAAGTCGACCGGCGAAGTGATGGGCGTCGGCCGTACCTTCGCGGAAGCCTTCGTGAAGAGTCAGCTGGCTGCCGGCGTGCGTCTGCCCACCGGCGGTACCGCCTTCATCAGCGTCAAGATGGCGGACCGCCCGAAGGCGATCGAAGTGGCGCGCGAGCTCGTGGAACTGGGCTTCAAGCTCGTTGCGACGCGCGGCACCTCTGCGGCGATCGAAGCTGCCGGCATCCCGGTGACACCGGTGAATAAGGTGACCGAAGGCCGCCCGCACATCGTCGACATGATCAAGAACAACGAGATTAGCCTGATCATCAACACCGTCGAAGAGAAGCGGCAGGCGATCGCGGATTCTCGGTCGATCCGCACCAGCGCGCTGGCTGCCAAGGTCACGATCCAGACGACCATCGAAGGCGCACGTGCAGCCTGCCTAGGTATTCGCCATCTGTCCGAACTGACGCCCTACGCGCTGCAGGCTCTGCACGCTGAACTGGCTTGACTGGCTAAGTAAATGAACAAGGTTCCATTGACCATTAACGGCGCGGAGATGCTCCGCGCCGAATTGCAGCGTTTGAAGACGGTGGATCGTCCGGCCGTGATTGAGGCGATTGCCGAAGCGCGTTCCCATGGCGATCTGTCCGAGAACGCGGAATACGATGCCGCCAAGGAGCGCCAGGGCTTCATCGAAGGCCGCATCAAGGAAGTCGAAGGCAAGCTGTCGTCGGCGCAGATCATCGATCCGAAACTGCTTGATGCGGATGGGCGCTGCGTGTTCGGCGCGACCGTCGATCTGGAGGATCTTGAGTCGGGCGATTCAGTGACTTACCAGATCGTCGGCGAGGACGAAGCCGATCTCAAATGCGGCAAGATTTCGGTGTCGTCGCCGATTGCGCGTGCGCTGATCGGCAAGTACGCCGGCGACGTCGCAGAGGTTCAGGCGCCGGGTGGTGTGCGCGAATACGAGATTCTCGAAGTCAAGTACATCTGATTCATGAACCAGATCGCGCGGCCGCTTTACTTCCTCGCCTTGACGCTGTGGGTCGGAGCGCTCTGGACGATTGGTGGCATCGTGGCGCCAACGCTGTTTTCGGCGCTACTGGATCGGAGTATGGCCGGCGCGATCGCCGGCCGCTTGTTCAACATCGTCGCGTGGCTGGGTGTCGGCAGCGCCAGTTTTCTGATTGTCTTTCAGATCATCGACGCCGGTGGGCTGGCGTTCAAGCGAGCTTCACTCTGGGTGATCGTGTTGATGTTGCTTCTAACGCTGGCCAGCCTGTTCGGCATTCAGCCTTTGCTGGCGCAGCTCAAGGCAGAGGCAATGCCGCGAGAGGTGATGGAGAGTTTGGTGCGCGACCGTTTTGCCGCATGGCACGGTGTTTCCAGCATCCTTTACCTGATCCAATGTGCGCTCGGCGGTGCCTTGGTGGTGCTAGAGACCGTAAGCGGACGTCGCTGAGGCGTGGCGCCTCAGCGAACTTCAGATGCTCAGCGTCCGCCGCCGGGTTTGCGGCCACCGCTTCGAGGGGCAGCAGCGCCCCGAGGTCCGGCAATGTTGCGCGCGATGGTGCCGCTCTTAAGCCGGGTCGCCGGGCGCGCAGGGCCACGTGCATCGCTGCGCGCATCACCGCGCCCAGCAGTGCGAGGCGTTACCCTCGGGCTGATCGCTGGCGCCTTTGTTGTGGATTTCGCCTTCTCGGCCAGTTCCGGCGATGGTCTGTAGACAACCAGCAGCTTGCCGATCATCTGCACTGCGGCACAGCCGAGTTCGTTGCAGATGGTCTCCATGTATTGCTGGCGCGCCTCGCGGTCATCGCCGTAAACGCGAATCTTGATCAGCTCGTGTGCGGTCAGCGAACGGTCGATCTCCTTAAGCACCGTGGGTGCGAGCCCTTTTTCGGCAATACTTACGACCGGGTCAAGCCCGTGCGCCTTGGCGCGAAGCTCGCGACGCTGTGCTGCGGTGAGTGTGTTCATGTGGAATTTCTAGTGCAAACCTGCATTTTAGTGCGATGAAGCGGACCAAGACCAGCAAACAATGGATGCAGGAGCATGTCAACGACCCTTGGGTGCAGCGCGCCAAGGCCGAAGGCTTCCGTTCCCGGGCGGCGTTCAAACTGACGGAGATCGACCAGAAAGACCGTTTGCTGTCTCGCGGACAGGTCGTCGTTGAACTCGGCGCCGCGCCCGGCAGTTGGACGCAAGTTGTTGCGCGCAAGGTATTGCCTGGCGGCGCCGTGATCGCGCTCGATCTTCTGGAGTTCGAGCCGATCAATGGTGTTGACTTCATTCAGGGCGACTTCACCGAAGAGGCGATACTAGATGAACTCGTCCGCCGCCTTGACGGTCGGAGCGTGGACCTTGTGCTTTCCGACATGGCCCCCAATATCTCGGGTATTGCAACGATCGACCAAGGACGTTCCGTTTATCTCTGCGAGCTTGCGCTGGATTTCGCTGAGCGCCACTTGGTGGCAGGCGGCAACATGTTGGTCAAGGTTTTTCAGGGTTCTGGCTTCGACGAGTACCGCAAGGCGATGGGGCGCGTGTTTTCGCAAGTGCAGGTCCGCAAGCCCTCTGCGTCGCGTGATCGCAGTTCGGAAGTGTATTTGCTAGGTCTGACCAAGCGTCCCTGATTGCACGATCTGGCATGGGCGGCGTTGGCGCCGATTGTTGAACGGTCATAGAATGGTTTGGTCTATTGTGGGGAGCGGCCCCGTTCGGGCCTGAGAAGGAAGCGACTTGAACAATCTTTTCAAGAATCTAGCGATCTGGTTGGTCATCGGCATCGTGCTAATGACCGTGTTCAACCAGTTCAACAGCCGGCAGACCGCGCAAAGCCAGATGGAGTACTCCCAGTTCATGGAGGAGGCCAAGCAGGGGCGGATTGCGAAGGTCACCATTGAAGGCCGCACGCTGCGCGCGACGACCCAGGACAACAAGCAGATCACCGTATTTACGCCGGGCACCCAAGACCTTTGGATGGTCAGCGATCTGATGCGTTATGGCGTGAAGATCACTGCCAAACCTGAAGAAGAGCAATCGCTGCTGATGAGTATCTTCGTCTCCTGGTTCCCGATGTTGCTTCTGATTGGTGTGTGGATTTTCTTCATGCGTCAGATGCAGGGCGGTGGCCGTGGCGGGGCGTTCTCGTTCGGTAAGAGCCGAGCGCGAATGCTGGACGAATCCACCAATTCGATTACGTTTGCGGATGTCGCCGGTTGCGACGAGGCGAAAGAGGAGGTGGCCGAACTGGTCGACTTCCTGCGTGATCCCTCGAAGTTCCAGAAGCTCGGTGGCCGCATTCCAAAAGGCGTCCTCATGGTGGGCTCGCCCGGTACCGGCAAGACGCTCCTCGCCAAGGCAATCGCTGGTGAGGCAAAGGTTCCGTTCTTCTCGATTTCGGGCTCCGACTTCGTCGAGATGTTCGTCGGTGTCGGCGCCGCTCGCGTTCGCGACATGTTCGAGAACGCGAAGAAGCAAGCTCCATGCATTGTTTTCATTGACGAAATTGACGCGGTCGGCCGTCAGCGCGGCGCCGGTCTCGGTGGTGGCAACGATGAGCGCGAGCAGACCTTGAACCAGCTGCTCGTCGAGATGGATGGTTTCGAAGGCCAGACCGGCGTGATTGTGATCGCCGCGACGAACCGCCCTGATGTTCTGGACCCGGCCCTGCTGCGCCCCGGCCGTTTCGACCGTCAGGTGGTGGTGCCGCTACCGGACATCCGCGGCCGCGAGCAGATCATCAAGGTGCACATGCGCAAGGTGCCGGTGTCCCCCGATGTCGACGCGAATATCCTCGCTCGCGGTACGCCAGGTATGTCCGGAGCGGATCTCGCGAATCTCGTGAACGAGGCTGCGTTGTTTGCCGCGCGGGCGAACAAGCGTCTCGTTGACATGGACGATTTCGAGCGAGCGAAAGACAAGATCTTCATGGGCGCCGAGCGCAAATCCATGGTGATCCTGCCGGAAGAAAAGAAGAAGACCGCCTATCACGAGTCCGGTCACGCGATCATCGGGTCGGTGCTCCCGGGCTGCGATCCCGTGCACAAAGTAACGGTGATTCCTCGCGGACGGGCTTTGGGCGTGACTTGGTCGCTGCCTGAGATGGATCGCTTCAGCCTCTACCAAGACCAGATGCTGGCGCAGATCTGCATGCTCTTTGGTGGCCGTGTGGCTGAGGAGATTTTTGTCGGTAACGTGTCTACGGGCGCATCGAATGACTTCGAGCGCGCAACCAGCATTGCCCGAGACATGGTTACCCGCTACGGCATGTCGGAAGCGCTCGGGCCGATGGTATATGCCGAGAATGAGGGAGAGGTATTTCTGGGGCGCTCGATCACGACCCACAAGAACCTTTCGGAAGCGACGCTGCAGAAGGTGGATACTGAAATCCGGCGGATCGTCGACGAGCAATACGCCCTCGCGCGGAAGATCCTTGAGGACAACCGTGACAAGGTCGAGGCGATGACTGCGGCGCTTCTCGAGTGGGAGACGATTGATGCCGATCAGATCGCGGATATCATGGCTGGCCGTCCGCCTCGCCCGCCTCATGCGAGCGGACAGCCGAAGTCGTCGGTTTCAGACGGGCCGGCAGATACCACGCCTAGCGCGACGGCGCCCGCCTGATATAAATGCATCGATCCAAGGCCGGCTAAGCCGGCCTTTTCTTTTCTTATGACTTCAATCTGTTTAGGCGACTATTGTTTGCCGGTCGGGCGCCCGCTGGTCATGGCGATCATCAATACAACCCCCGATTCGTTCAGTGGTGACGGACTTGCCGGGCAACTCGATGCGGTCATCGACAGGGCTAAACGAGCGATTGATGTCGGTGCCGACCTGCTCGACATCGGCGGCGAGTCATCCCGTCCCGGTTCCTCTGGTGTCTCGTTGGAAGAGGAACTCCGCCGTGTTATACCCACGGTAGAGGCATTGGCGGCGTTGGGGTGTCCGATCTCGGTGGATACTGTCAAGCCGCAGGTTATGCAGGCTGCGATCAGCGCCGGCGCATCCATGATCAACGACGTCAACGCGCTCCGCGAGCCCGGGGCGGTGGACGTAGTTGCGGATTCCAATTGCGCGGTATGTGTCATGCACATGCAAGGGGTGCCGCGAAGTATGCAGGTCTCGCCCTGCTATGCAAACGTGGGTGCCGAGGTGAGCGCATTCTTGCAAGCCCGTCTTGAGGTGCTTGAGCGCGCCGGCATTGATCGAAATCGCATGTTGGTAGATCCCGGGTTTGGATTTGGCAAGACGCTGGATCACAATCGAGAGCTTTTCCGGGCGCTACCGGTATTTGGGAAATTGGCGCCGGTTCTGGTCGGGGTGTCGCGAAAAACGATGCTTGGACAGATGACCGGTCTGTCAGTTGATCGGCGGATGGCGCCCAGTGTTGTCGCTGCCATCGCGGCAGCTGCTCGTGGCGCCGCAATTCTGCGCGTACATGATGTCGTTGAAACCGTTGCTGGCTTGAAAGTTTGGCGCGAACTCGGGATAGGCGAGACGCTATAGCGCGCGCGGCAATCCCCACCTACAACAAATTCGGAGACAACAATGGCACGAAAGTATTTCGGGACGGACGGGGTTCGCGGGAGAGTGGGAAATGCGCCGATCACGCCGGACTTTGTCATGCGCTTGGGATACGCGGCCGGCCGTACCTTGTGTGCGGAGCAGCAGGGAACTCGCGGACATGAGCGCCCGACGGTCCTGATAGGCAAAGACACTCGTGTGTCAGGCTACATGCTTGAAGCCGCGCTTGAGGCTGGCTTTGCTGCTGCCGGCGTTGATGTAGTACTTGCGGGGCCGATTCCAACGCCAGCCGTGGCCTACCTGACGCGCGCACTTCGGCTCGATGCTGGAGTTGTGATTTCCGCCTCTCATAACCCGTACTACGACAACGGGATTAAGTTCTTCTCCGCACGAGGTGCCAAACTCCCAGACGCGACCGAGGCCGCGATCGAAGAGCGGTTGGATCAGCCGATTGGTTGTGCTGACTCATCTGCGATGGGGCGCGCTCGGCGTATTGATGACGCAGCGGGTCGCTATATTGAGTTCTGCAAGAGTACGTTTCCGAACGACCTGGATCTGCGAGGCTTGAAGATTGCAGTGGACTGTGCGAACGGCGCTGCTTACCACATCGCGCCGAGGGTGTTTCACGAGCTGGGCGCGGAAGTGGTCGCGATTGGCAAAGAGCCGAACGGCTTCAACATCAACGACCAGGTTGGTGCCACGGTGCCCGAGTCGATTCGAGCCTTCACGCTTGCGCAGGGCGCCGACATCGGCATATCACTTGATGGTGACGGCGATCGGCTGATGATGGTCGATCGCTACGGCCGCATTTACGACGGCGACATGCTGATCTACGTGATCGCCCGAAGGCAGAAGGCGCTCAATCGCCTTCCCGGCGTGGTCGGTACGTTGATGAGCAATCTTGGTTTTCAGCGTGCAATCGAAGCGCTTGGGGTGGAGTTTGTTCGGGCGAAAGTCGGGGATCGCTACGTGCTGGAACTGCTCGAACAGCGCGGCTGGAAGTTGGGTGGAGAAAATTCTGGCCACATTATTTGTCTTGATCGCCATTCCACAGGGGATGGAATCATTGCCGCCTTGCAGGTACTGGCGGCATTGCGCGATGCCAATGAATCGCTAGCCGACGCCTGTCAGGCTCTCACTTTCTATCCTCAGCGCCTCGTGAATGTGCGTACTGTTGGAGGTTTTGACTGGAAGTCCGACCGAACCATTCAGGATGCAGTTGCGTCGGCCGAAGCAGTGCTCGGACAACGTGGTCGCGTGCTGCTGCGCGCATCGGGGACTGAGCCGCTTCTGCGAGTCATGGTCGAGGGCGAAGATGCTGCACTGGTTGACGAAGTGGTGCAACAGTTGGCCGCCACGGTACGTCAGGCATTGGAATAAGCGTTGAATGCGGCGGGCGATGCGGAAGCGGCTTACATCTGCCGGCCGTCTCACTTGTGGGCGCAGCCGCGCTCGACTAAACTGCTGGGTTTTGTAGTATTTAGACTGGGGTAGCGCGTGAGCGGCATTTTCTTTGGCCTTGTCCTGACGGTTCATGTCTTGGTGGGCGTTGCGGTAATCGGCTTGGTGTTGGTTCAGCACGGCAAGGGTGCTGACATGGGTGCCTCGTTCGGTGGTGGCGCATCTGGTAGCCTCTTCGGTGCTTCGGGGTCGGCTAACTTTCTTAGTCGAACGACTGCGGTTTTGGCTACGGTCTTCTTTGTTACGAGCCTTGCCTTGACGTACTTGGCGAGCCACCGAGCAGGTCCGACGAAGAGTGTCATGGAAGGTGCGCCTGTTGTTCAATCTCAGCCGGCTGCGCCGGCCAAGACGGATAGCGCCCCGGGCGCCGCTCAAGAGATTCCGAAGTAAAGAAATTCTTGGCAAAGCGGTATTGTTTATATATAATTCTTTTCTGTTGTAAGCGTGCCGACGTGGTGAAATTGGTAGACACGCCATCTTGAGGGGGTGGTGGCGCAAGCCGTGTGAGTTCGAGTCTCACCGTCGGCACCAATAATTCGAAACGCCCGCGTAAGCGGGCGTTTTTCCATCTGATGCAATTCCCGACTCTACGATCATGCTCGAGAACTATTTCCCGGTATTGATTTTCATCCTTGTCGGTATTGCGGTAGGCGGCATCATGCTGCTCGCTGGGCGCATTCTTGGGCGCCACAATCCCGAGCCCGAAAAGCTATCTCCGTATGAGTGCGGTTTCGAGGCGTTCGAGGATGCGCGCATCAAGTTCGATGTGCGCTATTACCTGATTGCAATTCTTTTCATTCTCTTTGATATCGAGGTTGCCTTTCTGATTCCTTGGGCGTCAATTCTCAAGGAAATTGCTGGCAACGAGTCGATTCGTCTATTTGGCTTCTTCGAGATGCTCGTGTTCTTGGGTGTCCTGATTGTGGGCTATATCTACGTGCGCAAGCGCGGCGCGCTGGACTGGGAATAACCGTACGTTTCGCTGCGATGCGGGGCGTTGGGGGACGCAATGAGTGTTGAGGGTGTATTCCGCGAAGGTTTTGTTACGACGACTCTGGATAGCGTTCTGAATTGGACGCGAACGGGTTCGTTGTGGCCGATGACGTTCGGCTTGGCTTGCTGTGCGGTTGAAATGATCCACGCAGGTTGTTCCCGTTACGACCTGGATCGTTTTGGAGTTGTTTTTCGGCCAAGCCCTCGCCAGTCTGATGTCATGATCGTAGCTGGTACGCTATGCAATAAGATGGCTCCGGCTCTTCGCAAGGTCTATGACCAGATGGCTGAACCGCGCTGGGTAATCTCAATGGGTTCCTGTGCGAACGGCGGCGGCTACTATCACTACTCCTATTCGGTTGTCCGTGGATGTGATCGTATTGTTCCGGTAGACGTCTATGTGCCTGGTTGTCCGCCGACGGCGGAGGCGCTGCTGTATGGAATCATCCAGCTGCAGAACAAGATCAAGAGAACCAATACGATCGCTCGATAAGGCAAAGAGCCCTCATGAGTGCAAAGCTCGAAAAACTGCAGGATACGCTGCGTGCTGTCCTTGGGGCGCAGATCCAGACGCTCGTCTGCGAGCGCGGCGAGGTGACGATCGAGGTTGCCGCCAAAGACTACCTTGCCGTGGCGTTTGCGTTGCGGGACACCCCCGATCTCGGATTTGAGCAGCTGATTGATTTGTGCGGCGTTGATTACGCTACGCATTCGACGCGCGCGTCCTCTGTTGCTCGGTTTGCCAGCGTTGCTCATTTGCTATCCGTGCGTAACAACTGGCGCCTGCGTTTGCGAGTGTTCGCAGAGTCGGCGGAGTTTCCGGTGGTTGCGTCGGTGGTAGGTGTGTGGCCAAGCGCCAACTGGTTCGAGCGTGAAGCGTTCGATCTTTTTGGTCTGATGTTTGATGGTCATCCAGACCTGCGCCGCATCCTGACCGACTATGGGTTTGTCGGTCACCCGTTCCGCAAAGATTTCCCGATTTCAGGATTCGTGGAAATGCGTTACGACGCCGAACAAGGGCGTGTGGTCTATCAGCCGGTGACGATTGAGCCGCGCGAAGTGACGCCACGAATCGTTCGCGAAGAAAACTACGGGCAGGTTGGGCATGGCTGAAATCCGCAATTACACAATCAATTTCGGGCCGCAGCACCCCGCCGCTCACGGCGTTTTGCGCCTTGTGCTTGAACTGGATGGCGAGGTTGTTGAGCGTGCCGATCCGCATATCGGTTTGTTGCATCGCGGCACTGAAAAGCTCGCCGAGACCCGCACTTGGATTCAGTCCGTTCCGTACATGGATCGACTGGATTATGTTTCGATGATGTGCAATGAGCACGCCTATTGCATGTCGATCGAGCGGTTGCTTGGTTTGGAAGTTCCGTTGCGCGCGCAGTATATCCGTGTGATGTTTGATGAAATCACACGTATTTTGAACCACCTTCTGAATATCGGCACCCACGCGCTGGATATCGGCGCGATGACAATGGTTCTCTACACGTTCCGCGAGCGTGAAGATCTGATGGATGCCTACGAGGCGGTCTCAGGTGCGCGGATGCATGCGGCCTATTATCGACCCGGTGGTGTCTATCGTGACTTGCCGGATCAGATGCCGAAGTACGAGGTGTCGAAGTACCGCAATGCTGCGACAGTCGCACAACTGAACGAAGCTCGTCAGGGTTCCTTGCTCGATTTTTTGGACAATTTCACGCGACGTTTTCCAGCATATATCGATGAATATGAGACCTTACTGACCGATAACCGGATCTGGAAGCAGCGCACGGTTGGGATCGGTGTTGTTTCTCCAGAAGAGGCACTTGCCTACGGCTTCACCGGCGCGATGCTTCGCGGATCGGGCGTGGAGTGGGATCTACGTAAGAAGCAGCCTTATGAGGTTTACGACCGCGTTGATTTTGATGTGCCGGTTGGCGTAAACGGGGACTGTTACGACCGCTATCTCGTGCGAATGGAAGAGATGCGGCAGTCCAACCGAATCATTCGGCAGTGTATTGACTGGCTCCGCAGTAACCCTGGACCGGTTATCTGCGATAACCACAAGGTTGCACCTCCTTCTCGTGCAGCGATGAAGGAGAGCATGGAAGAGTTGATCCATCACTTTAAGCTCTTCACCGAAGGTATGCATGTTCCGGAAGGCGAGGCGTATGCCGCCGTGGAGCATCCCAAGGGTGAGTTTGGGGTGTATGCAATCTCGGACGGTGCAAACAAGCCGTATCGCGTGAAGCTTCGCGCTCCGGGGTTTGCGCATTTGGCCGCAATGGATGCTATTGCCCGTGGGCACATGATTGCGGACGTTGTCGCGATTATTGGCACGATGGATATCGTGTTTGGCGAGATCGACCGTTAACTGTAGTCCGACGTTCAGAAGAGAGATGAACGAGTCATGTTGAACTCGGAATCACTAGGCAAGATTGACCAGGAAGTTGCGAAATATCCCGCTGACCAGAAGCAGTCTGCGGTGATGGCGGCTTTGAGGATTGCTCAGCAGGAAAAAGGGTGGCTTGCCGCAGAAACGATCGAATTCGTGGCGAGCTATCTTGATATGCCTGCAATGGCTGCATATGAGGTTGCCAGTTTCTACAACATGTACGACCTCCAGCCGGTCGGCAAGTACAAGCTCACGGTTTGTACCAATTTGCCATGTGCGCTGTCGGGCGGTGCGGATGCTGGGGAGTATCTCAAGCATAAGCTTGGGATTGAATTCAATCAGACAACCCCGGATGGTCAGTTCACTCTGAAAGAGGGTGAATGCATGGGGGCTTGTGGCGACGCACCTGTTTTGCTTGTGAATAACCATCGGATGTGCTGCCGTATGACGGAGACGCAGATGGACCAACTCATCAGCGAGCTGCGCAAATGAGCGAAAAAGCGTTCCTTCTCGCCGGTCTCGACGGTGACAATACGTGGAGCCTTGCTGATTACGTCAAGCGCGGCGGCTACGCTGCGCTGAAAAAGATTATCAGTGAGGGCATTACGCCAGATGTTGTCATCGCGGAAGTAAAGAAGTCTGCACTCCGTGGCCGAGGCGGAGCTGGTTTTCCAACCGGCCTGAAATGGAGTTTCATGCCGCGCCAGTTTCCTGGTGCGAAGTATGTTTGTTGCAATTCGGATGAGGGTGAGCCCGGTACCTTCAAGGACCGTGATCTTCTTCGCTATAACCCGCACATGGTCATTGAGGGAATGATCATTGCCGGTTTCGCGATGGGTTGCGAGCGCGGATATAACTACATCCACGGTGAGATCTTTGAAGTCTACGAGCGTTTCGAGGCTGCACTGGCCGAAGCTCGCAAGGCTGGTTTTCTTGGCCAGAACATTCTCGGGTCGTCTTTCTCTTTTGACTTGTTTGCGCACCATGGTTATGGCGCGTACATCTGTGGGGAAGAAACCGCGCTGCTGGAGTCGATCGAAGGAAAGAAGGGGCAACCGCGATTCAAACCCCCGTTTCCTGCGAGTTTCGGTCTTTACGGTAAACCGACCACGATCAACAACACCGAGACGTTTGCGTCGATTCCCTACATCATCAATAACGGCGGCGACGCGTTCTTGGGCTTAGGAAAACCGAACAATGGCGGCACGAAGTTGTTTTCGGTCTCCGGGCATGTGAATCGGCCCGGAAATTATGAGGTACG
>CAMFLH010000007.1 GCA_945957295.1 uncultured Uliginosibacterium sp. | reverse complement strand
GCGGCCGCCGTGCGCAAATTGCCGCGAATCAAGGAAGCACCGGGGCGCGCAGCCGATGCTGCGCCCCATGAACGCACGCATCGAAACGGAAGCCACGCTTCCCTACTACGCCCCCAGCGGCGACGAGGTCGCACTCTTCGAGCAGGCCTGGCGCAACCGTTTGCCGGTGCTGATCAAGGGCCCGACGGGCTGCGGCAAGACGCGCTTCGTCGCGCACATGGCCGCCAAACTGGGGCTGCCGCTCTACACCGTGGCCTGTCACGACGATCTGTCGGCCGCCGACCTGGTCGGCCGCCACCTGATCGGCGACGGCAAGACGGTTTGGTGTGATGGCCCGCTCACCCGCGCGGTACGCGAAGGCGGCATCTGCTACCTCGACGAAGTGGTCGAGGCGCGCAAGGACACCACCGTGGTGCTTCACCCGCTGGCGGACGACCGCCGCGTACTGCCGATCGAGCGCACCGGCGAGCAGCTCGAAGCGCCACCCGGCTTCATGCTGGTGGTGTCGTACAACCCCGGTTACCAGAACTTCCTCAAAAGCCTCAAGCCCTCGACACGGCAGCGCTTCGTCAGCCTCGCGTTCGACTTCCCGGCCGCCGAACGCGAGATCGGCATCCTGACTGGCGAAACGGCCTGCGATCCGATGCTCGCGCGCCGCCTCGTCTCCATCGCAGGCAGCCTGCGCACGCTGAAGGATGTCGACCTCGAAGAAGCCGTGTCGACGCGCCTGCTGGTGTACGCCGCACGCCTGATCGGCGCCGGCGTGTCGCCGCTGGTGGCCTGCCGCGCCGCGATCGTCGAAAGCCTGACGGACGACCGCGAAATCGCCGAGGCCCTGATGGAAGTCGTCGCCGCCACGTTTGGCGTCTGAGCTCATCGTGCCAATGCGCGACGCCGACGACCCCCGCCCGCTCGCCGTCGCCGCCGAGGCGCTGTACCTGATCAACCTGATGCTCGCGCCCGGCCTCGCCTTCCTCGTGCTCGCATGGCTCTGGTGGCGCCGGCGGGGCGACGCGCATCCGGTCGCACGGGTGCATCTGGAGCAGGCCTTCCGCGTCAGCCTGGTCGGCGGCGCGCTGATCTTCACCACCTTGGTGATCGGTGCGATCGGCGGTTTTCGCGGGCCCGGCGTGTGGGTCGTCGTGATCCTATACTTCACGGTGGTGCATTCCTCGCTGATCCTGCTCGGCGTCGTCGGCCTCGTCAAAGCGATCAACCGCGAAGCCTGGCGCTACCCGCTGGTCGGCTGATACGTCATGTCCGCCCCCGCCACCACGCCGCGCCGCGTGATCCCTATCGCCAGTGCCGACGCCCCGCGCCGGCAACACCTGCAAACCCGCCGCACGCTGTTTCAGGCCGGCTTCTTCGTGTTGTTCATCCTCGCGCCGGTGTTCAACCTGCTGCGTTATGACCTCGTGGCCGGTCATGCCTGGTTCCTCGGCATGCCCTGGCACATCGGGCTGGATGATTTCGCCGCCGGCCGCATCGATGCCGCACAGGCCGCCACGCAGGTGCTCCTGAAGCTGCTGCTGCCGATCCTTGCCACCGCCGCGCTCGTGCTGGGCGTAGCCTGGCGCTGGGGGCGCCTCTACTGCGGTTGGCTGTGCCCGCACTTCTCGGTGGTCGAAACTGTGAATCGGCTGATGCGGCGCGCCAGCGGCAAGCACAGCGTGTGGGACGCCCACCCCGGCCCCTTGCTGCACGACGGCAACGAGCGCTGGCTGATTCGCCCGAACGGCAGCACCGAGCGACTCGACGCGCGCTGGTGGTTTGTCGTGGTGCCCTTTGCGGTCGGCTTCGCGTTCATCTGGGCGGTGGTGCTACTGACCTATCTGCTGCCGCCTTTCGAGATCTATCACAACCTCTTCAGCGGCACGCTCACCCGCAATCAGGCGCTCTTCATCGGCGTCGCCACCGTGGTGCTGAGCGGCGAATTCCTCTTCGCGCGGCATCTGTTCTGCCGCTACGGCTGCGCCGTCGGCATGCTGCAGAGCGTGGCCTGGATCGCCAACCGCCGCGCGATGGTGGTTGGCTTCGCACGCGAGCGCGCCGCCGACTGCGCCACCTGCCCGCAAACGCTGGGCGCGGGTGAGACCGCCTGCGCCGACGTCTGCCCTATGCGGCTCAACCCGCGCGATCTCAAGCGGCGCATGTTCGCCTGCACGCAATGCGCGCAGTGCGTGGTGGCCTGTGACGAGATCCAGGCCGACAACCCGCAAGGCAGCCTGTTGGCATGGACCAGCGGCGACGCCGCAGCCCGCCGCGAAGGCGGCTTTGCCCACGAAAAACGCCGGGAGTAATCGATGGAAGAAGTCGTAGGCGCCGCGTGGCACCGCTTCATCACCCGCATCGCAAGCCGCAGTTTCCCCGCAGCCGCAGTGCAGCTCGACGAGATGACCACGCTCGCCGGCCCGCTGCTGCGCGCCTTCGGCGGCGAGCCGGGCTTGCGCGTCGCGGCTGCTGGCGAAACGCGCCACAGCGCACGGCGCAGCCTGCTCCAACGTGTCGCTGCAAGCGGCGACAAGACGATCCACACCGCGCTCGACAACGAAACGCTGCGCCTGCCCGAAACGATCGCGCTGTTCCCCGATCGCGCGCGCAACCGTGAGCTCTACCTGTGGCTGATCGCACTGGCCGGCGAAGTCAGCCGCACGGGCGGCCATGATGGGGCCGTGCAACAGCCCGACGCAACCTCGCCCGATCTTGCCCCGCCCGTCGCGCCGCCCACGCTGTGGGCGCGCGCGCGCGACGTCGCACGTGTGCTGGTGCTCAAACGCCCACTCGAATGGGACAAAGCCGACACGCGCACGCACGCCGCGCGCGATGCCTGGCTGCAGTTGAACCAGCATGCCGTGGCCGCAGTGCTCGCACGCTACCCCGGCTTGGCCTCGCGCTACGGCCGCCTGGTCGATGCGCACCTCGCGCAGCGCCCAGACCCCACCGCACTGCCCGCCGACGAGGCTGCCGCCGAACGCGCGATCCGCAGCGCGCTCGCCGCACCCGGCAGCATCAGCCAGTTGCCCGCCGCGACGCGCGACCCACACCCGGTGCCGCTGTGGCTGATGCCCGCCCTCGACAGCCCGCTTCCACAGCCGCTGCAAGGCGAGACCGAGGCCGACACCGCGGACGGTGGCGAAACCAAGGCGGAAGTGCGTGAACGCAAACAGGCGCGGCGCGAGGAACTGCCGGACGGCCGCGACGGCTTCGTGCTGCCCTTCCGCGCCGAAAGCCTGCTTTCCTGGGCGGAGTATGTGCGGGTCAACCGCGCCACCGACGAAGGCGACGAAGACGCTGCCGGCGCAGCGCGCGAGATGGATACGCTGGCCGTTGCGCGCGGAGGCGAAACCTCCACCGCCAAGGTCCGCTTCGATCTCGATCTGCCCGCCGCGGCGCAGGACGACCTACCGCTCGGCCCCGGCATCGCCTTCCCCGAATGGGACTGGAAGCGCCGCACGCTGGTCGAGGACCGCGTACGCGTGCAGCCAATGCGCGCCCGCGACGCGCACAACACCGAGCTGCCCGAACCCTTGCGCCGCGCCGCGCGCCGGCTGCGCGCCCAGTTCTCTGCACTGGCGCCACAGCGGCGCTGGCTGCGCGGCCAGCAGGACGGCCCCGAGCTGGACCTCGACGCCCTCGTGCGCTGGCAGGCCGAACGCGCCGCCGGCTGCGTGCAGCCCGAACCCGGCGTGTATGCCGCGCCGGTGCGCGCCGCACGCGACCTGGCCTGCCTCGTCATGGCCGATCTGTCGCTCTCCACCGATGCGCATGTCAGCGACACCCACAAGGTCGTGGACGTGGTGCGTGAAAGCCTGCTGCTGATGGGCGAAGCGCTCAGCGCCACCGGTGACCCGTTCGCCTTCTACGGCTTCTCGTCACTCAAGCGCAACCATGTGCGGGTGCACACCATCAAGGAATTCGACGAGGCCTACGACGGCGCCGCGCGCGGCCGCGTGCAGGCGCTCAAACCCGGCTACTACACCCGCATGGGCGCCGCGCTGCGCTTCGCCACCAAGGTGCTCGACGAACGGCCCAACGCAATGCGGCTGCTGTTGCTGCTAACCGACGGCAAACCGAACGACATCGACCACTACGAAGGCCGTTTCGCGATCGAAGACACCGCGGCCGCCGTGCGCGAAGCCCACCACGCCGGCCTGCGCCCCTTCTGCGTCACGATCGACCGCGAAGGAGCCGACTACCTGCCCCACCTCTTCGGCCCACACGGCTTCGTCGTGATCCGCGACCCGCAAGAGCTACCGCAACGGCTGCCGCAGCTGTACGCACAACTTACTGCGCAATGAAAATACATGATCAGCTGCCACCGTGCCGACGCGGAATGCTCGATCAACGCGCAGAAGTATTCTCAGTCCGAATGTCGAAGCTCTCCGGTGGAGATCCGGAACTTGAACTCGAACGCAAAGGGAAACTGCTGCGGGCATGGCACACCCCGACACAGCGCAGGCTTGTACTTGGTGAGCATGGCTAGTGAAGTTGCGAACTGGTCCATCTCGTCGCCGGCACTTCCATATCTCGTCACCGACAGCGCATCTCCCTCGGCCGAAACGTCGATAACAAGGTAGATAGCCCCCTCCGCCTCAAGGCGTTGCTGCGCCAGAGTAAGCGGCCTCGCGAACTGAATCATGCCCTCGACCGGATAAGGGGGCTCATCTCCCTCGCCCATATGTTCATAGGCGCGATTCAAGTAGTCCTTCTGTGCTTGGCTTAATTCGTAATAGGTCTTGTAGATCGGAAGGCTGGCCGTCGTGGACGACGTGACGCTCTGGTCAGGGGCGTCTCGAAGCCGGAACGTTCTCGAATCATTGGACTCGGCGAGCGAGTTCGTGCAGAACACGGTCGCGACGAGCGCCAGGCCCGCTCGAAAAGAGGCCGTTGTTGCCCACTGAATGAACCCCATCTTCATCATCGTTCCAACAGAACTAGCTGCCATCAGTACAGATACGCGGCCGCGTTCGCCCACCGCCCCGGTAGCCTGAATTCACCATGTACTGACGCGATCACGCGGTCCAACCAAGAACGCGCGGGCTCCTGATCACGGCAGCACAAGCGGGCGTAGGCACCTCCCCCGAATCGTTTCACGAATGAATCAACCGGGCACCACCAACCCACGCGTCACCGCCGGCCTTGCCACAAAGGCATCCAGCACGCGGCGAACGTTGGCGAAGCGTTCGAACTCGACCAGCTCGCCGGCACCGTAGAAACCGATCAGGTTGCGTACCCAGGGCAGGATCGCGATGTCGGCGATGGTGTATTGATCGCCCATCACCCAGTCGCGCCCGGCGAGGCGTTCGTCGAGCACCTTGAGCAGGCGCTTCGATTCGGCCACGTAGCGGTCGCGCGGGCGCTTGTCTTCGTAGTCCTTGCCGGCGAATTTGTGGAAGAAGCCGAGCTGGCCGAACATCGGGCCGACGCCGCCCATCTGGAACATCAGCCACTGCAGCGTTTCGTAGCGCGCGGCGAGGTCGTCCGGCATCAGTTGGCCAGACTTCGCAGCGAGGTAGATCAGGATCGCGCCGGATTCGAACAGTGCCAGCGGTTTGCCGCCGGGGCCGTCCGGATCGAGGATCGCCGGGATCTTGTTGTTCGGGTTGAGCGACAGGAACTCGGGCGACATCTGGTCGTTGGTCTCGAAGCTGACCTTGTGGGCTTCGTAAGGCAGGCCGGTTTCTTCCAGCGCGATCGACACCTTCACGCCATTGGGCGTCGCAAGCGAATAGAGCTGGATGCGGTCGGGGTGCTGGGCGGGCCATTTGCGGGTAATGGCGAACTGGCTGAGATCGTTCATCGGAGTTCCTTGCGCAGGGATCGAGACGCGCAAGTTTGCCACGGGCAGTCACGCCCTTGCAGGTAGCTTAGACGGCGCCGCGCGGGTGATGACGGAAGGACCCGAGCTCGCGAGGTCTCGATGCTGCGATGTCGCAATGTCGATTTCGCCACCGCTCGCCCGTCGTAGGGGTGTACCCGGCGCGCCGTGCCGGGACTGACCCGGAGCCCCGACATGCGCTATCTCATCCTCGTCAAAGCCACGCCCGATTCGGAGCGCGGCGCCATGCCCGACGAATCCCTGATCGCCGAGATGGCTGCCTACCATGAAGACCTGGCGCGCGCCGGCGCGCTGCTCGACGCTTCGGGTCTTTACCCGAGCGCCGAAGGCTGGCGCGTTCGCTACCGCGATGGCGGCAGCGAACTCGTAACCGGCCCCTTTGCGCCAGCCGAAACGCAGATTGCCGGCTATACCTTGATTCAGGCGCGCAGCCGCGAAGAGGCGCTCGAATGGACACGCCGCTTCCCCAACCCGGCAGGCGGTGGTCGCCCGGCTGAAATTGAAGTGCGCCAGCTGATGGGCCTTGAAGCCTTTCCGCCCTCTGACGCGCTGTCACGCTTCGAGGCGCTCGGTATCGGCGAAAAAGTTTGATCAGGAATTGTCGATTTCCGCGTTACCCCAGCGTCGTACACAAGGAGCCCATCGTGCTCCGCCTCCACCCCGAACAGGAGAGCGTCATGACCAACACTGAAACCGCCGTGAAGAAAATCCCCGCCGACATGCACAGCCTCACACCGCATCTGGTCTGCCGTAACGCGAACGAAGCGATTGCGTTCTACGAGCGCGCGTTTGGCGCCATGGTATTGGGCAAGCTCCCGGGGCCGGACGGGAAGCTGATGCATGCGCTGCTGCGAATCGGCGATTCGCCCTTAATGCTCAATGACGAGTTCCCCGATTTCGGCGTACTGGCTCCGCAGCCCGGGGCTGCGTCCGCCGTGACGATCCACTTGTATGTGGAAGACGTGGATGCAACGGTCGCAAGGGCTGTCGAAGCAGGTGCCCGCGTCACTCTGCCGGTAGCTGATATGTTCTGGGGCGACCGTTATGGCAAGCTGCAGGATCCGTTCGGCCATCACTGGTCTGTCGCCACTCACATCCGCGACCTGACACCGGAACAGATCGCAGAGGGCATGCAGCGAGATTGCGCGGACACACAGAACTGAGGCCCCACACGATGAGCTTTCTATTGATGATCGTGGAGAAACGCGGCGCACGTGCTGCGAACTCGCCCGAGCGCGCACGCGAGCTGTACGACAGCATGATGGCCTACTCAGACGCGCTGCAACGCGACGGCGTGCTGCTCGCCGCGCAGTCGCTACGCGTTGACGACCACGCCGTACGCATCAGCGCTGCCGACGGAGTGCTGCAGCTGCGCGACGGGCCGTTCGCCGAAGCGAAGGAGATGGTGGGCGGCTTCTTCTGGCTCAATGTGGCAGATCGCGATGCAGCCATCGCGATCGCGCACCGTTGCCCGGCGGTGCACTGGGCCTCGGTGGAGGTGCGCGAATGCGCCCCCTGCAATGCCGACTGAGCCCGGCTGCCGCCGCACATCCACCCTGAGCCGACGCATGCGTCCGCTGGTTCTGCTGCTCACAGCGGCTGCGTTGGTGGCGCTGGTCACAGCGCTGCTGGCGCAGGCCGTGTCACGCAACGAGGCCTTCACGGTAGAGCGCGCCGCGTGCTTCGTCGGCCAGCCGCAAATCCACCGCGGCGCGCCGGCCGCCGCACAGGCCTAGGCGGCGATGGCCAGGCACGATGCGCAGCGCGCCATCGCGGCGATCTGGCACATCGAGGCTGCCACCGTAATCGGCGCAGTGGCACGCATCGTGCGCGACATCGGGCTCGCGGAGGAGTTTGCGCAGGACGCATTGGTCGCAGCGCTGGAAAGCTGGCCGAAGACCGGCATCCCGGACAATCCGGGCGCCTGGCTCACAACCGCCGCAAAACGCCGTGCGCTGGACCACCTGCGCCACGAGCAGATTGCCGCCGGCAAGGCGGCGGACGTGGCACGCGAACTCGACTTTCAATATGAGGTGGCGAGTGAGGAGGCCGCTGCCGCGCACGAAGCCGATCTGGACGATGCGCTTCACGGCGGCGTGGGTGACGACGTGCTGCGGCTGATGTTCACCGCCTGCCACCCGGTGCTATCGCCGGAGGCGCGCTGCGCGCTCACGCTGCGCGTGATGGGCGGGCTGGCTACCGACGAAATCGCGCGTGCCTACCTCAAACCGGAAGCGACGATCGCGCAGCGCATCGTGCGCGCGAAGCGCAGCCTCAGCGCGGCCCGCGTGCCCTTCGAAGTGCCACGCGGCGAATCGCTGGCCGGCCGGCTCGCATCAGTGCTGGAGGTGATCTACCTGATCTTCAACGAGGGCTACGCCGCCACCTCGGGCGGCGACTGGATGCGCCCCGCGCTGTGCGACGAGGCGCTGCGCCTCGGGCGCGTGCTGGCAGGGCTGATGCCGGACGAGGCGGAGGTCTTCGGCCTCGTCGCGCTGATGGAGATCCAGGCCTCGCGCTTTGCTGCACGCCTGTCGCCCAACGGCGAGCCGATCCTGCTGCAGGATCAGGATCGCAACCGCTGGGATGCACTGCTGATCCGCCGCGGCTTGCTGGCGCTTGCCCGCGCCGAAGCGCTACACGCCGACGCGGGGCCCTACACCCTGCAGGCCGCGATTGCCGCCTGCCATGCGCGCGCCACGCGGGCGGAAGACACCGACTGGGCACGCATCGTGGCGCTGTACGACCTGCTCGGGCAGCGCAACCCCTCGCCGGTGGTCGCGCTCAACCGCGCCGTAGCGGTGTCGATGGCCTACGGCGCGGCCGCCGCGCTGCCGCTGGTCGACGCCTTGCTCGAAAATCCTCAACTGCAGGCTTATCACCTGCTCCCGGCGGTGCGCGGCGATCTGCTGATGCGGCTCGGCCGCTACGACGAAGCACGCGCCGATTTCGAACGCGCCGCCGGCCTGACACGTAACGAACGCGAACGCAGCCTGCTGCGCGCGCGCGCAGAAGGCTGCAGCCGCGCCTGATCGCGCCCCGACGCAGCCGCGCCTGTCATCTTGTCGTAACCCAAACGACAGATTTACTGTCATCTGCAGCGCCTACCTTCCGCGTTCCGTTTCATCTCTGGAGCTTTGCGCAATGCGCTTCCACACCCTCACGCTGTCACTGCTTGCCGCCGCCACCCTGGCGGCCTGCGGCGGCAAGGACAGCACGCCGCCGGAACCGCCGGTGGTTGCGAAACCGACCCCGACCAACGTCATCTTCTTCCTCGGCGATGGCATGGGCATCGCCACGACCACCGCCGCTCGCATCTACTCGGTAGGCGAGGACGGCGAGCTGACGATGGACGCGCTGCCCGAAACCGGCTTCGTGAAGACCTTCTCGAACGATGCGCAGGTCACTGACTCAGCGCCGTCGATGTCGGCCTACATGACCGGCGTGAAGATGAACAACGAAGTCATCTCGATGTCGACCGACACCGTCGCGAAGAACCCGAACGCCGACTTCACCAGCAACTGCGGCACCGCCAACGGCACGCCGGTCACCACGCTGCTGGAACTCGCCAAGGCCGCTGGCCGCGGCACCGGGGTCGTGACCACCACGCGCGTCACGCACGCCACGCCGGCCGCGACCTACGCGCATGTCTGCCACCGCGATGCCGAAGCTGACATCGCTGCGGCGATGGTGCCTGCCGGCAAGGGCTACAACGACAAGCTGGCTGACGGCATCGACGTGGTGCTGGGCGGCGGCAAGCAGTTCTTCGTCACCACCGACGCTGGCGGCAAGCGCGCCGACAAGCGCGACCTGACGGCCGAGCTGAAGACCGCCGGCTACACCGTGGCGACCGACCGCGCCGGCTTCGACGCAATCGACCCGGCCAAGGCGGGCAAGTTCGTCGGCCTGTTTACCTCCAGCCACATGAGCTACGACCTCGACCGCGATCCGGCCAAGGAACCGAGCCTCGCCGAGATGACGGTCAAGGCGATCCAGCGCCTGCAGCGCAACGAGAAGGGCTTCTTCCTGATGGTGGAAGGCGGCCGCATCGACCACGCGCTGCACGAAACCACCGCGAAGAAGGCCCTGCAGGACACGATCGCCTTCGATAACGCGATCAAGGCCGCGCTGGACGAAATGAAGAAGACCGACCCGACGCTGAAGAACACGCTGGTGGTCGTCACCGCCGACCACGACCACACCCTGGTGCTCAACGGCTACGCCAAGCGCACCGGCAAGTCCAGCGCCGGCAACCCCGGCGTGCTGGGCCTGCTGCGCAACTACAGCGACGGCAGCGTGGCCAAGGATGCCGACGGCAAGCCCTTCACGATCATCGGCTTCGGCAACGGCGAGAACCGCCCGGCCGGTAACCGCTCCACCTTCGCCGACCTGACCGACGACGTGGTCTTCGCCAGCACCTACCACCAGGAAGCCGCGGTGCGCGTGGGTGCAGGTTCGGAAACCCACGGCGGCACCGATGTGTTCATCGGCGCAACCGGCAAGAGCGCCGACACCTTCGGCGGCTTCGTCGAAAACACCGCCGTGTTCGGCCTCGTCAAAGCGGCGGCCGGCCTGTGACCGCCCCAGCATCACCGCAAGGATTCAACATGATCAAGAAAACCCTGATCGCCGCGCTGCTGTGCGCAGCCGGCACCGTGCATGCGGCCGGCGAGGCGAAGAACGTGATCTTCTTCCTCGGCGACGGCATGGGCCCGACCACCGTCACCGCCGCACGCATCTACAAGTACGGCGAGACCGGCGCGCTGAACATGGAAAGCCTGCGTCGCACCGCGCGCATCAAGACCTTCTCCAACGACGCGCAGACGACTGACTCGGCACCGTCGATGTCGGCCTACATGACCGGCGTGAAGATGAACAACGAAGTGCTGTCGATGAGCAGCGACACCGTCGCCAAGGCGCCGGCCGCCGACGGCAGCAGCACCTGCCCGGCAACCGGCAACGGCACACCGGTGAGCACGCTACTGGAGCTGTCCAAGGCTGCTGGCAAGGCTGTCGGCGCTGTGACGACAACCCGCGTCACGCACGCCACGCCGGCCGCCACCTTCGCGCACATCTGCCACCGCGATGCCGAGAACGACATCGCCGCCCAAGCGGTACCGGGTGGTGTCGGCTACAACGCCGCGCTGAAGGATGGCCTGGACGTGCTCATGGGCGGTGGCCGCCGCCACTTCCTGCCGAAGACCAGCGGGGGCAAGCGCATCGATGGTCGTGATCTCGTCGCCGAGTTCAAGACCGCCGGCTACACCTACGCCGACACCGGCACCGCACTCGCCGCGATCGACGCCAGCAAGACCAGCAAGCTCGTCGGCCTCTTCCACATGGACCATGTCGACTACGAACTGGATCGTGTGAAGAGGAGCCTCGACCAGCCCAGCTTGGCCACGATGACGACCAAGGCGATCGACGTGCTCGCCAAGAACCAGAAGGGCTTTTTCCTGATGGTGGAAGGCGGCCGCATCGACCACGCGCTGCACGGCACCAACGCCAAGCGCGCGCTGGAAGACGCGATCGCTTTCGACGACGCGATCAAGGCAGCACTCGATGCGATGCAGGCGAAGGATCCGGGGCTGAAAAACACGCTGATCGTCGTGACCGCCGACCACGACCACACGATGACGATCAACGGCTATTCCAAGCGCGGCAACCCTATCCTCGACATCTCGCGTTCGTACAAGGACAACACGCCGAACCTGGATGCCGACGGCAACACCTACACCACGCTGGTGTTCGGTAACGGCCCGACACGCAAGGATGTGCGCAGCAGCATCGTGTCCGGCGCGGCCGACGCGACGCAGGCCCTGCACGACGACTATTTGCAGGAAACCGGCGTGCGCATGGGTTCGGAAACCCACGGCGGCGGCGACGTGATGCTGATGTCCACCGGCGCCGGCAATGCGAGCTTCAAGGGCACGATGGACAACACCAAGGTCTTTGGCCTGGTGCGCAGCGCGCTGGGGCTCTGATCGTGTAGTGCGGCCCGACCCGCCGGCCGCGCCTGCCACCGTTACGGCAACAGTCCTCCTCTCCCTGTTGCTCAAACCCCCGGCAGGCGCGGCATGCGCAAGGGCCTGATGTAATCCGCCGGCGGTGCTTTGGCACCGTCGGCACTTTCGTTTCGAGTGGAAGCTGATGAACAAATCAATCCTGTGCGCGCTGTTCGGCGCGCTGCCGCTGATCGCCACCGCCGCACCGGCGGTGCCCCTTGTCGCCACGGTTCAGGTGGAATCGCGCTGGATCACCGCCGACGGCGTCGAGAAGACCACGCGCTTTGCCGAGCGCCTGGTGCGCAGCGACAGCCATGTGTGGACCGAACGCATCAAGCCCGCCGGTACGCCGAGCGGCGAAGCGGGTGAACACGCCCATGCCGGCGAGGCACATCTGCACCCGTCTGACCTTGCAGGCGCCGCCAAACTGGTCGGCCGCGACAAGCAGGGCAAGGTGAGCCTGAGCTTCGTGCGCCCCGACCTGAAGACGCGCGTCGACATGAGCCCGCGCGACTACGACGCAGTCGGCTTCGATGGCAAATGGGAAAGCGCGTGGTCGCTGATCGATCCGGCGCTGATCACGCGACTTGCCCCGAGCAAGCGCGAGAGCACCGTAGCCGGTGCGCGCTGGTTTGAACAACGCGCCAACGGCGAATACATGCGGGTGCTGTGGTCCGATTCACTGAAGCTCGCACTGCAGGTAGAGTCCGGCCGCGACGATGGAAGCCGCGCATCGCGCACCCTGGTGAAGCTTGAGCCGCAAGCTGCAGCAACGCAACCATGGACTCAACTGTCGGCCTACACCCGCAAGGACTACACCGACCTGCTCGACTGAGCGCCCGCGGCGGGGTGCGAGCCCCGCCCTGCAGCGCTCACAGCTTGAAGTGGCGGATCTCCGCCTGAAGCTCCTCGGCAAGTGCTTCAAGATGCCGCGCCGTGCCGGCGTTATCCGCCACCGACGCACTCGTCTCTTCCGCCATCTGCGCAATCTGCTCGACCCGCTGCGCCAACTCGGTAGCCGCACTGCTCTGCTCACGCAGCGCCATCGAGATATCGGTTACCGCCTGCGTCACCTGCCCTGCGCCGCGATGTATCGCCTGCATCGACACGCCCGCTTCTTCCGTCAGGCCGACGCCCTGCTCCACGCGCTCGACGCCCGTCTTCATCGATTCCACCGCGCTGCGGGTGCCGCGCTGGATCGCGTCGATCATCGTGGTGATTTCCTGCGTTGATTTGGCGGTGCGTTCCGCAAGCTTGCGCACTTCGTCGGCCACCACCGCGAAGCCGCGCCCCTGCTCGCCCGCGCGCGCAGCCTCGATCGCCGCGTTGAGCGCCAGCAGGTTGGTCTGGTCCGCCACTTCCTTGATCACGCCGACGATCTTGCTGATCTCATCGGAGTGGCGACCCAATTCCTCGACCACCTCAGCCGCGTGGGCCACGGCATCGGCCACACCACGCACCTCACTGACCACGCGCGTGACCACCGCGGCACCTTCGTTCGACAGGCGGCCGGCCTCGGTCGCAACGTTGCCGGCGTCGTCGGCGCTGCTGCTGATGTGCGTGATACCCACCGTCATCTGCTCGACCGAAGCCGCCATGCTGGAGGCGGCATCCGCTTCCTGCTGCGACGCAACGGAGATCTCGGAGGCCGAACGCGCCATTTCCTGAGATGCCTGCGTCACCCGATCGGCGCCCTCACGGGTCTTTCGGATCAGGGCCGAAAAAGCGTCTGCCATGTCGTTGAAGCTGCGCACCAACTGGCTCATCTCGTCGCGCGTGGTCTCCGGCACCCGAGCGGTCAGGTCCCCTGCGGCCATGCGGCGCGCCTCGGTCGAGAACAGACTGATCTGCTCGACGATCGCAAAATAGGCGCCCAGCCAAAGCCACATCGCAAGGGCCAGCAGCACGGCGACGCTCGCAAAATCAAACACAATCGTGCGGTTCATGCGTGCAATGCGGGCATCGACCAGGCTGCTGATGGTGGGCAGCATCACCGTGAAGATCTTGTCGTAGCCCTTGTCGATGGTGCGCGTGGTGAGGTCAAAATAGGCTTTGGGGTCGGTCGCGAAGCTCGCGCTGATGATGTCCTGCCGGATGACGTCGCTCACTTCCTTCACCGCGGCACCGAGCTCGTCGCCAGCACCAGTCAGCTTGTCACGCGCGTCGCCGCGCATCGCCGCGCATCGCCTTGTCCAGTCCGATCCGGGCGAGCCGCATCTGTGAATCGATCTGCGCGAGCAGCGCCGCCATCTCGATCTTCTGCTGCTCGGAGATTTCCTTCTTGGTCAGGATCGCAGTGCCGCGGGCGCGGCTCTGACCCAGGCTTTCGAGGATACCGGGCAATTTGTTGACGACCGCGTCGATCAGGTAGAACGAATCGGGCTCCGGATCGAGCATCAAACCGTAGTCATCCGCCACGGATACCTGGAACACGATCGCATCGGCCAGCAACTGCGTGTGCGCAACAAGGTTGTCAGGCGGCGCAAGTTGCGCCCAACCCGTGCGAAGCTGGGTCCACTTGTCCTTGATCGATTGCCAGGCTGGCCCCTTTCCAAGCGCGCGGTCATCGAGCGCCTTGTCAACGCTGGCAATCAGCTCGCCGATTTCCTTCTCGCGCCCAGCGCGCGTGTCCTCCAACGCCTTGTTGCCGGAAAGCACCGCGGTGGATGCGCCGCGATGAATTTGAAGCGCGCGGATCAGCTTCTGGGTGTCCTGCAAGCGCTCGATGCCGACCAACTCTTCACGCGCGCCCCGGATTGACGAACTCAAGGAGGTAAACAGGTGGAACATCAGAATCAGGATCGCGAGGGACGTCATGCTGCCCATCACGAGGTACTTCTTCGGGTAGCTGAGGCGGTTCATCAGCGTGATTGCCGGACCGAACAGGGCTTTCATGACTGGTGCGCTCCCTTCCGAGGCTGCTTCGGATCAATCCATTTATCAGCGGCATAGGCAGCCGCATCTTGAGTGCGGAATTCCACAATGCAGTGGAGGCAATCATTGTGCTTGCCGGCACGCTCCCCGTTCCGCCGGCTCGTCGCGCCCGCTCGGCAGCGCCCCGATCTTTCACTGTGGATCACGAACCCCCACAGTGCAAACCCGACCAGCACCGCAGGCCTTACACTCGCGCCTTCGCCCCGCAACCCCACGCACCATGACCCCGTTTGCGAACCAACTCATCCGCGCCGCCGACACCCTTGCTGATGCTTGCGATGCCATGCACTTCGCGGCACCGATCAGCCATGTCTATAACCCGTTGCGCTATGCACGCGAAGCGCACGCCGAGTATTTGCGCCGCTATGCCGCCGGACGCAAGCGCGTGATCTTCCTTGGCATGAATCCGGGGCCTTTCGGCATGGTGCAAACCGGTGTGCCCTTCGGCGAAATCGCTGCGGTGCGCGACTGGATGGGGATTCATGGCGGCGTCGTGAAACCCGAACATGAAACACCGAAGCGCCCTATCGAAGGCTTTGCCTGCGCACGCTCCGAGGTGAGCGGCCGCCGGCTGTGGGGCTTGTTCGCTCAACGTTTCGGCACCGCCGACGCCTTCTTCACCGAGCATTTCGTCGCCAACTACTGCCCGCTGGCTTTCTTCGAAGAGGCCCGCAATGCCACGCCGGACAAGCTGCCGGCGGCCGAGCAGGCGCCGTTGCTCGCCGCCTGCGATGCCCATCTGCGCACCATGGCGGACGTGCTCGAACCGGAATGGCTGATCGGTGTCGGCGCCTGGGCGGAAAGCCGCGCGCGCACTGCACTGGCCGGGTTGCCCGTGCGATTCGGCAGAGTGCTGCATCCGAGCCCCGCCAGCCCGGCGGCCAACCGCGGTTGGGCCGAGGCCGCCACCAAGCAACTTCGCGAGCAAGGCGTCTGGCCGGATTGATGCACTGCAAAACTTCGTCTGGCAAACCAACGGAATCACTGCTAGATTTTGCAGTGCACCAATTCTTGTCAGCAGGAGTCCCCCAATGCGCAGCGTTTTCTCTCACCGTTTCACCGTGCCCAAGAGCGCGATCGACCTCAACGGCCATGTGAACAACATCGAGTACCTGCGCTGGATGCAGGAGGTTGCTACGGCGCATTCCGCCTTCTGCGGCTGGGATCTCGAGCGCTACATCGAAACGCAGAGCAGCTGGGTTGTTCGCAGTCACCACATCGACTATCTGCGCCCCGCCTACGCAGGTGACGCGCTGACGCTGATCACCTGGATCGCCGGCTTTTCGGGCCAGACCTCGCCGCGCCGCTACGTGCTGCGGCGCGACACGGACGATCAGATCCTCGCGCGAGCCGAAACGCTGTGGGTGTACGTGGATGGCCGCAGCGGCCGCCCCGCCGAGATCCCGGAGAGCTTCCGCGAGTGCTTCGACGTGATCACCGATGAGGCGCAGGCGCTCGCCATCGCGCGCGGGCGACCCGTGCCCGCCTGAGCAGCCTGAGCGCGCGACAGCGCTCAGGCTTCGATCCGAACCGTCACCTTCAGCCCGCCCTCGTCCGCGCGGCCAAAATCAACGCTGCCACCATGCAGCGCGGCGATCCGCCGCACGATCGACAAACCCAGCCCGGCGCCGGTGGTGCCGGCCATGGCCTCACCCCGCACGAAGCGTTCGCCCAACTGCGCCATCAACGCATCGTCGACGCCGGTGCCGGCGTCCGACACCGAGAGGCACACAGCGCTGCCTTCGCGCTGCAGCCGCAGCGTGACATCGGAGCCCGCCGGCGCATGGCGCACCGCGTTGTCGATCAGGTTACGCAGCAGCGCCCGCATCAGCTCCGGCTGAACCTGCGCGGGTAGCTTGTCGGGCGCTTCCAGCGCCAGCTCCACATCGCGCGTCAGCGCCGCTGCGGCGCGCTCGGCCGCCAGCTCACGCGCCAACTGCGCGAGGTCCACCGATTCGCGCCGCACCGAATCGAGCGCATCAAGCCGTGCGGCGGCCAGCAACTGCTCGACCAGGCGCGCCATGCGCTGTACGCCGGCAAGCGCCAGCCGCAGGCGTGAGGCGCGGGTCGCCTCGTCCGGCGCGGTTTCAACAGACTGGATCTGCGCCGCCACCGCGGCGAGCGGAGTGCGCAGCTCGTGCGCGGCATCCGCAGTGAAGCGGCGCTCGTTCTCGAAAGCCCTTGCCACGCGGGCAAAGAGCCCGTTCAGCGCTGCCACCAGCGCCGCAAGTTCACGTGGCCGCGCACGGTCCGCAAGCGGATCGAGCTGATCCGGGGCGCGTTCGCGCAGCTCCCCGGCAAGCCGCGACAGCGGCTGCAAGCCGAAGGCAATCGCCCCCCAGGCAAGCAGGATCACGCCGAGAAACCCGATCGCCAGCGGCGTGAAGCCGTGCTCGCCGATTTCGTGCACCAGGCGTTGTCGCACTTCGGCGTTCTGCCCGACGATCACGATGCAGCCTGCACGTTCGAAGCGGAAGAAGCGCCACGCCCCGCCCGCCCACTGCGCATCGGTGAAACCCTCGGTGGGGGCCGGCAGCCAGTCGTCCGGCCCATGCGGGCTACGTGCGAGCTGTCGCCCATCGGGGCCGGCGCTCCAGACCTGATACACCAGCACCTGTCGGAAGCGACGCCCGAAGCGGATTTCACGCGGGCCGCTTGCGCCGGGCTGCACCGCCTCGTCGTCGTCATCGTCGTGCGCTTTGTGACGCTCCGCCGGCCTGGGCGGCGCCATGTCGCCCTGATGCGCGACCGCCACCAGCATCTCGGCCGTCTGCACGAGTTGCCCGTCGAAGAGTTCGGCGGCCTGGCCAGTCGCGGCGCGGAACACCAGCCAGCCGATACCGGCGCCGCCGGCGGCGAGCGCCAGCGTCACGATCAGCACGACGCGCGCAGTCAGCGACAGACGCGGTCTCATGCGCGTTCCACCATGTAGCCGATGCCACGCAGGGTGCGGATAAAGTCCGCCCCAAGTTTGCGACGCAGATGGTGGATGTGCACTTCGAGCGCATTGCTCTCGGCACCGCCATCCCAGCCGTACATCGCCTGTTCGATGCGCTCGCGAGTGACCACTTGCCCTGCATGGCGCAGCAGCAGTTCGGCAATATCGAACTCTCGCCCGGAGAGCTCGACCTCCGCATCGCCCTTCCATGCGCGGCGCGAGGCCGGCTCCAGCGCCACATCGCGGCAACACAGGCGCGCTTGGGCGTGGCCGGCCGCACGCCGAACCAGCGCACGCAGGCGGGCTGCGATCTCTCGCAGATCGGCGGGTTTGACGAGGTAGTCATCGGCACCGGCGTCGAGCCCGGCCACGATGTCTTCTGCGCTGTCGCGCGCGGTCAGGATCAGCACGGGAATGCGCAGCCCGCGTGCCCGCGCAGCACTCAGCACCGCGAGGCCACTGCGCCCCGGCAGCCCGAGGTCCAGCACAACGGCGTCGAGGCTTTCGGCATCGGTCGCCAGCGCGGCGTCGGCCGCCGTGCCATCGCAGACCCATTCGCAGCGCACATCCAGATCAGCCAGACCGTCGCTCACCGCCTGCCCCAGCGGTTTGTCGTCTTCCACCAGCAGCACCCGCATCGTGCCTCCCGTTCGTTTCAGGCTCCACTGTCGCCGGCGCGGCTTAAGCCGCCCTTAAGGCTGAGGCACTGCAATGGCGCCACCCAACCGAGGAGACAAATCATGAAACCAGCCGCCATTGTCGCGCTGATCGCCGCGGCGCTGTTCGGCGCCACCACGGCGTCGGCCGAAGCCCCGCAGGACATTCAGGCCGCCTATGCGGCCCAGGCGGGCGCGGGCTTCACCGCATCCGCCCAACGCGGCCGAACCTTGTTCACGACACGCCACGGCGTAAGCGCGGACTTCCCCGCCTGCACGCAATGCCATGGCACCGACCTCGCCGCTGCCGGCAAGCACGCCATCACCAGCAAGCAGATCGAGCCGATGGCGGTGCGCGCCAATCCGCAACGCTTTACCGACGCAGCGAAAACCGAGAAGTGGTTCCGCCGCAACTGCCGCGAGGTCGTCGGCCGCGAATGCAGCGCCGCCGAAAAAGCGGACGTGATCGCCTTCCTGCGCGCGGGGAGCTGACATGAAGACAACCCTCCTGTTCGGTGCGCTGCTCGCTGCCACCCTCGCAGCCCCCGCCCAAGCGGGCTCCGTCACGCTGCCGAGCGGTGCGCCGCCGGTGTGGAAGAGCGAGTGCAGCAGCTGCCATGTGGCTTATCCGCCCCAGCTTCTCGCGAAGCAGGGCTGGCAGAACGTGATGAACGGCCTCCAAAAGCACTTCGGCAGCGACGCCAGTCTCGCGCCAGCTGACGCAAAGACCATTCTCGCTTTCCTCGAACGCAACGCGGCACCCGACGGAGACCGCTTTGACGCGGCGAGTGGGCGCATCACCGATACGCGCTGGTACGGGCGCAAGCATCACGAGATCCCGAGCAGCGCCTTCCGTTCGGCGGATGTAAAGAGTGCCGCGAACTGCCAAGCCTGCCACGAAGGCGCCGACAAGGGCCGCTTCAGCGAACACGCACTGACCGCAGTCGGCCGACGCTTTGAAGACTGAGTATGGGGAGCACGATGATGAAGGTACGCATCTGGGATTTGCCGGTCCGCATCGGCCACTGGTTGCTCGCAGCGAGCGTCGCGATCGCATGGCTGACCGCCGAGCAGGAGGCATGGCGGCTAGTGCATATCGTCGCAGGCGCCACGGCGGGTGCGATGGTGCTATTCCGCCTGCTGTGGGGCTTTGTCGGTAGCCGCTCGGCGCGCTTCGGCGCCTTCCTGCGTGGCCCCGCGGCAGCCATTGCAGAGGCGCGCGCGCATCTCGCCGGACGCGCCGAGCCACGCGCAACGCACACCGTGGTCGGTGGCTGGGCGGCGATTGGTTTGCTGGCACTGGCACTCGGCGCCGCCACAACGGGTGTACTGACCTACCGTTTCGACGAGTTCGAGGCGCTCGCCGAGATCCACGAAGCGCTTGCTGAAGGTCTGCTCGCGCTGATAGCAGTGCATCTGGCCGGCGTATTGGTGATGAGCCTGCTCGAACGCCAGAACCTGCCGCGCAGCATGCTCACTGGCCGCGCCAACGCAGCACCGGCGGCCGAAGTGCGCGCGCATCCGCTTGCCGCGCTGACGCTGCTTGCGTGGTGTGCTGCCGCGGTGTGGCTGCTGCTGCGCTGGCTGAACCTGCCGGGTTAATGCACAAGCGTCGGCCCGGCCAATTCAGCGACAGCGATTCAGCTTTCGTCGGCGGGTTTGTCCGGCCCGACGCCGAGCGCTTTCCAGCCCTCGGCACCGAGCTCGCGCAGCTTTTCCATGTTGCGCTCGTAGATATCGGCCGCGTCCGGGAAGGCTTCGACGGCGCGGTCGATACTCGCCTCGCGCAGCAGATGCAGGGTCGGATACGGCGAACGGTTGGTGGCGTTGGTGATGTCGTCGGGGTCGGCATCAGCGAACTGGAAATCCGGGTGGAAACTCGCGATCTGCAGTTCGCCGTCGAGCCCCAGCTCGGCCAGCGCGATGTCGGCGACGTCGAGGAAATCGTTGAAGTCGTAGAAGTCCGTCAGCACCTGCGGATGCACCAGCAGGGTGGTGTCGGTCTCTTCGGCAGGCGTGTCGGCCAGCAGCTGCAACTCCGCGACCAGTTCATCGAGCAGCGCATCGGTGGTCTGCGCCTCACTGACGGTGATGCGTACCTGGTTCTTGACCCACACCGACTTGGCGAAGGGGCACAGATTGAGCCCGATCACCGCGCGCTCCAGCCAGCGCTGCGTCGCTTCGACAACCTGATCGCGCGTTGCAGGCACTCAGTACCCCTTCAGCGCGTAGATGCCCGGCGCGTTGCGCCAGTAGCCCTTGTAGTCCATGCCGCAACCGAACAGGAAGCGGTCGGCCACATCCAGCCCGGTGAAGTCCGCACGCATGCCGGGCGTGGCTTTGCGGTCGTGCAGCTTGTGCACCAGTACAGCAGAGAAGACCTGACCAGCACCTTCGGCCTTCAGGTACTCAAGAATGGCCGACAGCGTATGGCCTTCGTCGAGAATGTCGTCGAGGACCAGGATCGTACGGCCACGCAGATCCTGCGTCGGACGCACGCGCCAATCAAGCAGGTTGCCCTGCAGAGCGTGGCCGTAACGCGACGCGTGCAGGTAGGACACTTCGAGCGGGAAGGGCAGGCGCGGCAGCAGGCGGCCGGCGAGGATCAAGCCGCCATTCATGACGCAGAACACCAGCGGGTTGGTGTGGCGCAGGCGCGCGGTGATGCCTTCGGCAAGGCGGTCCAGCGCCGCTTCGACGCCTTCGTCCGGCACGAGGCAGTCGGCCTCGGCCATCGCGCGCTCGATTTCCTTCATATCGACGACGGGCATTGGGATTCTCCTTCTTTCGTATTCAGATTCAGTGACCAGCGAAGTCAACCAGCGTGAAGAGCTTCAGGCCACCTTCGCGCAGCAGGGCCGAGCCGCCCAGCTCAGGCAGATCGACAATCGCACAGCCTTCCACCACCACGGCGCCGAGTCGCTCAAGCAGACGCTTGCCGGCCATCATCGTGCCGCCGGTTGCGATCAGGTCGTCGATAAGCAGCACGCGATCGCCCGGTTTGCAGGCGTCGCTGTGCATTTCCACTGTCGCACTACCGTATTCGAGTTCGTACTCTTCGGAGATCGTCGTGTAGGGCAGCTTGCCCTTCTTGCGGATCGGCACAAAACCGACGTTCAGTTCATGGGCGAGGATGGCGCCGATGATGAAACCGCGAGCATCGATGCCAGCGATCAGGTCGATATCCTGATCCATGTAGCGGAACACGAATTGCTCCACGAGCACGCGCAGCGTCTTTGGATCCTGCAGCAGCGGTGTGATATCGCGAAATTGCACGCCGGCTTGTGGCCAGTCGGGCACCGTACGGATACGGTCGCGCAGGTAGTTGGGGTCAAGCAACATGAATACTCCAGCGACGGCCTATGCGGCGTCGTCAAACACAAGAAAGAAAAACTTGAAGACTGGTAAACGGGTCTGGCGGCCGGGTCGGCGCAGCCGCACCGCTTACCGCATGCAGCGAACCCGGCCTATCGGCCGCGCTCAGTTGGGCGAATAGTTGCGGCCTCCGAACGGGATCACTTTGTCGACCAGGCTTGCGCCGCCGCGGCAGGCATCGGAAATCACCAAACCGTTCGCGATCACGCTGTCGAAGCTCTCCGCCAGACCTCGCCGCACTTCGCCCCAGGGCGCAACGAGCGCCAGCACACCGAAGCCGGCGTTGCGGCCGCTGCCCTTGGCGCGGTAAAGCGCCTGATCGGCGATCGCGAGATGCCCTTCCCAGCCCTCGTCGACCGCATCCGGGTCGAGCGGGAAAGGCACAAAGCCCATCGACGCAGTGACCGGCACAGGGCCGATCGAAGTGCCAAAGGGCGTGTCCGAAATACTGCGGAGGATGCGTTGTGCGAGCGCCGGCAGCTGATGCGCGGAGACCCCGCGCAACACAACGAGGAACTCCTCACCGCCCCAGCGCGCAAGGCGGTCGCCATCGCGCAGCAGGGCCTGCACACGCTGGCCGAACTCGATGATGATCTCGTCGCCGATGGCGTGACCAAGTCGATCGTTGATGCCCTTGAAGTGATCAATATCAAGCAGCAGCAAGGCCATTGGCGAAACGTCCGACGACACCGCCTGAGTCTCGATCCAGGCGCGCATGGCGCGACGATTGAACAAGCCGGTCAACGAATCGCGTTCGGCAAGGAAGGCAAGCTGGCTGTTCGCCTCGACTAGGCGTGCATTCACGCGCTGTGTGCGGCGGAACATCAAGCCGATCACGAATCCCGCGACGACCGTAAGCGCAGCGACGATGCTCCAGAACATGGCGCGCTGCCGCTGGGTTTCGGCCGCAGCCGTCGTACGCAGATTGTCTTCTCGCAGGCGCAGGATCTCGGTCTGCTTGCGCTCGGCATCAAAACGCTCCTGCATCTCAGCGACAAAGCGCGCACGAGAACGCCCTTCGTTGGCATCACGCACCGCGCGGTAGTCGCGGTAAGCGGCAGTCGCATCCTTCATGCGGCCGACGCGCTCATAGGCTTTGGCGACCTCGTAGATCGCATTGGCGAGGAACGCATCCTCGCCGGAGCGACGGAACACCGAGATCGCCTCTTCCAGCTGGCGGATCCCTTCTGGTGCGCGCTCGCCACCAATCAGCGCCAGCCCATGGTTCATGAAAGCCAGCCCGCTGTGCTCGGGCTCATCGAAACGCATGGCGACTTCGACCGCCTGTTTCGACACCTCAATCGCTCGCGCCCATTCCTTCTTGTTGAGGTACCAGTCCGACAGATTGACGAGCGAGATCTCCTCGTCGAAGGCAAGTTCGAGGCGCTCCGCCATGCGATGTGCTCGAATCAACATCGACAGGTCGGAGGTGTTGTCCTCCACCGGGCCAGACACGATTGCGCGCAGGATCTCGATCTCCGACAGCAGCCACTGATCGCCGGTTGGCTCGATCGTGCGGCGCGCCTCTTCGATGTATTGCCGCGCACGCGCAATGTCGGGCACATAGGTCTGAACGACCGCGAGCGACTTCAGGATAAGGCCGCCGAGCGGCACGTCGCCCGCCTTCTTCGCGGTGTCGAGCGCCGCCAGCAAGGTGCGCATTGCATCTTCATTGCGCCCGAGACGAACATAAGCCATGCCGAGCACTTGCTGGGCCTGCGCCAGCAGCGACTGCACGCCGAGCGGCTCGGCCACCGCAACGGCACGCCGTGCCGCCTCGTACTGCTGTTCCGGTTGCCCACGGTAATAAGCGAGCCGCGCCTTGAGCACCAGCGCGCGGACCAGCATCTGGTCGTCGTGCACCGCCTCGGCGTTGGCCTGCAACTGCGCGAGTTGTTCACTCGCGGCGCGGAATTGCCCGCGCTCGATCAGGATCTCGGCCTGAAGACGCTGCGCCTCGCGGCGCACGGTCGCGGGTGCGGCGCTCAAGGCGCTGCGCATGGCGTCGAGCTGGTTCTGCACATCGCGCGTCGAGACATCTCGGCGCGCGGCAAGCGCCTGCACATCCTCGGCGATGCCTGCCTGGGCCGCGCCGGCTACGAGCGCGCAGGCAAGCGCACAGCAAGTCAGGAATTCCTGGAGTCTTGCCGCACCCTTCCGCTTCTTTTCGCTCGCCGTGCTCACACCCAGTCTGCCTGACCCGGAGGGCCGACGCGGTCGCCGCCCTCCGACTCCACGTTGCTCAGAGCAACGCGAACTTGCCTACGAATACGACGGCAATCACCCACACCGCCACCGGCACTTCCTTCGCGCGCCCGGCCAACAGTTTAATGCCAGCGTAAGCCACAAATCCGAAGGCGATGCCGTGCGCAATGGAGAAGGTAAATGGCATCGTTACGGCGCACACCACGGCGGGCGCTGCTTCGGTAAGGTCTTCCCAATCGATCTCGGCAAGACCGCGCGTCATCAGGATCGCAACATAAATCAAGGCAGGGGCGGTTGCATAGGCCGGCACCGCGCCCGCAAGCGGGGCGAGGAACAGCGCGGCGAGGAACAGCAGCGCCACCGTGACTGCGGTGAGGCCGGTGCGGCCACCGGCCGCCGTGCCCGCAGCGCTCTCGATGTAGGCAGTCGTCGAAGACGTACCCATCACCGCGCCAGCGGCAATCGCGGTCGAATCGGCCAGCAGCGCGCGGTTCAGGCGAGGCAAGCGACCATCCTTGTCGAGCAGTCCGGCGCGATGGCACACGCCGATCAGCGTGCCCGACGCATCGAACAGTTCAACCAGAAAGAAGGTCAGCACCACGGTTACCAGGCCGGCGTTGAGCGCCGCACCGATATCGAGCTGGCCGAAGGTCGGTACCAGCGACGGCGGCGCCGAGAACACGCCGGAAAATTTCGAGTAGCCGAGCGCGATGGAGGCAACCGTCACGGCGAGGATGCCGAGAATGATGCCGCCGGTGATGCGGCGTGCCTCCAGTGCAACGATCAACAGGAAACCACCGATCGCGAGCAGCGGGCCCGGCTGATGCAGGTCGCCGAGGGTCACCAGCGTCGCCGGATTACCTTGGATCAGGCCGGCGTTCTTGAGGCCGATGATCGCGAGAAAGAGGCCGATACCGGCGGAAATTGCCAGCTTCAGCGAATGCGGGATCGCATTGACGATCCACTCGCGCACCTTGAACAGACTGACCAGAATGAACAAGCAGCCAGAGATAAACACCGCGCCGAGCGCGGCCTGCCAAGTAAAGCCCATGCCTTGCACAACGGCAAAGGCAAAGTAGGCGTTGAGCCCCATGCCCGGCGCCATCGCGATCGGATAGTTGGCGTACAGGCCCATGATCATCGAACCGAGCGCCGCCGCCAGGCAGGTCGCAGCAAATACGGCGTCGTGCGGCATGCCGGCCGCAGACAGGATGCTCGGGTTGACGAAAATGATGTAGGCCATCGTCAGGAAGGTCGACAGGCCTGCGAGAAGTTCAGTGCGCACCGTGGTGCGGTGTTCGCTCAACTTGAAATACGACTCGAGCATCGTGGGCTCCGGGGGGTCAAGAATCCGCGATTCTAGCGCCCAGACCCGCCAAACCACAGGCCCGTGAATCAGGACGGATGCGCTGGATCAAGGCCGACCCGTCGCCTACCCGCGCCACCGGCCTCAGCGCCGTTCGATTCGATCGATCAAACCATCGATGCGGTCGCGGTAGCCACGGTAGACCTGCCACAGCGACCAGGCCTGGCCGGCATACTTCACAAGCCGGGACGGGCGACGCACAGCCAGCACTGCGGCCGCGACAAGCACGATGACCGGCCCGTGCCGCCGCGCCCAGTTTGCCGCGACGACGAGCTTGTCCGCAGCACCGAAGGCTGGCGCAAGGGCACCAAGATCGGCGGCGAGCCGTGCCCGCTCCCGCCCCGAACGCTCGACGAGCGCGGCACGGCGTTCGGCCAGCCGCTCAGCGAGCCGGACGTCAGCCATCAGTCGTACCGCCCGCGCAGCGCGTTGCGATCGCGCTCAAGCTCCGCAATGCTGTCCTTGAACATGCGTGAACCACTGGCAAGTTGCCGATGCGCCTGAGTGGCCGTCCAGGCCGCAAGCCCGAGGAACAGCACGGAATCAAGGCCGAGCGCCAACAGACGATGGCTGTCCCACAGCCACACCGTCACGAACACCGCCAGCGCCAGCAAGCCGAAGCCTGTAAACAGCGCGGCGAGGATCAAATGAAACAGCGCCGTGCCGAGCCGCAGCCCTTCTTCCTCAACCTCGACTGCGAGCAGCGCAAGCCGCGTCTGCGCGGTACCGAGTGCGGCGTCGCCGAGCCGCCCGAGCCGCTCGGCGATACCGCCGCCCTCATCGCCCGCCATGACTGGCTCCAGTGCCCATCGTTCGCCGCGGCATCATGAGATCAGCGACGACCAGCCAGCAGTCCGACCAGGAAGCCGACGCCGGCAGCAATACCGATCGACTGCCATGGGTTTTCGTGGACATAGTTGTCGGTGGCTTTGGCGACTTCCTTGGCCTTTGCAACCGCCGCCGCTTCGAGCTCACTCATTTGCGTACGGGCCGCTGCGAGGCGCTCGCCAAGGCGGCCGCGAACATCGGAGAACTTGCCCGAGGCGTCGTCGGCGGTCAGTTTCAGGAGTTGCTCGGCGTCGCTGATCACCAGCTTGAAATCCGCGATCATCTTGTCGCGCGTGGCTTGCGTCATCTCGCTCATGGCTGTCTCCGGTAGCAGGAACAAGGATTGCGGCGCCCGCCGCAACCCTGCCCCAGCTTACTCCCGGCGGCTCATGCGCGGCAATCGCCGGGCACATCAGCCCTGCAAGGCAAGCTCGTAGTCGATAGTCAGCGGTGAGTGGTCGCTGAAACGCTGATCCTTGTAGACGCTGGCGCTGCGCGCAAGCGCGGCGATGCCCGGCGTGGCAATCTGATAGTCGAGACGCCAACCGACGTTCTTGGCCCAAGCCTGGCCACGGTTCGACCACCATGTATAACAGGCGTCGGTGGTCTCCGGATGCAGACGGCGATACACGTCGACCCAGCCCTGCTCGTCAAACAGACGGCTCAGCCAGGCACGTTCTTCCGGCAGGAAGCCGGAGTTCTTCTGGTTCGACTTCCAGTTCTTCAGATCGGCCTCGCGATGTGCAATGTTCCAGTCGCCGCACACGATCACCTCGCGCCCGCTCGCCCGCAGCGCCGCCATCTGAGGAAGGAAGAGGTCCATGAAGTGGAACTTCGCCGCCTGGCGCTCCTCTGAGCTGGAACCCGATGGCAGGTAGAGCGATACGACCGACAAAGGGCCAATCGCAGTCTGCAGATCGACCTGCAGGTAGCGGCCTTCGGCGTCGAACTCCGCATGCCCCAGCCCTTCCACCCAGCCCGTGGGCTGCGGCCGTGCAAACACGCCGACACCGCTGTAGCCCTTTTTTTCGGCGCAGTGCAGGCGCGAGTGCCAGCCGGTCGGGGCGCGCAAGGCCTCCACCAGATCAGCCTCTTGAGCCTTGATTTCCTGCAGGCACACCAGGTCGGCATGCTGTTCCGCAAGCCATTCGTAAAATCCTTTACTGGCGGCGGAACGGATGCCGTTGAGGTTGAGAGTGATGACGCGTAACATCGGCGGGGCCATTTGTCGGAATATTTTACGAACTGACAGGCGCGGCAAAAGCGCCAAAAACTGTACTTAGGACAACTGTGGATTTTAGCCGCGATTTCCTCGCTCTCGCCGTCGCAAAAGGCGTTCTGCGTTTCGGTGAATTCAAGACCAAGGCGGGCCGCCTGTCGCCCTACTTCTTCAATTCGGCGCTGTTCGATGATGGTGCCTCCTTCGGCCAGCTTTGCGGCTACTACGCCGATGCGGTCGCCAACTCCGGAATCGCGTTCGATACGCTGTTCGGCCCGGCCTACAAAGGGATCCCCCTCGTAGCGGGCACCGCAATCCGACTCGCCGAGCGCGGCCATAACGTGCCGTTCTGCTTCAATCGCAAGGAAGCCAAGGATCACGGAGAAGGTGGCACGCTGGTCGGGGCGCCGCTCAAGGGCCGCGTCCTCGTGCTCGACGACGTGATCTCCGCCGGCACGTCGGTGCGCGAGTCCGTCGAAATCATCCGGGCTCAGGGCGCAGAGTTGGCCGGCGTGGTGATCGCGCTTGATCGCATGGAGCGCGGCACCGGTGCGCTGTCCGCGGTGCAGGAGGTGCGCAGCCAGTTCGGCGTGCCAGTCGTCGCCGTCGCGACTCTGCTCGACCTGATCACCTATCTCGGCAGCAACCCGCAACTGGCTTCGCACCTTGATGCCGTCCAGGCCTATCGTGCGCAATGGGGCATTGGCGATGCGGCCTAACCGGCTGCTGCTTCTGCTCGCATGTTTCACTGCCACCGCCGCCCATGCGGCAGGTGAACGCGTGTTCTGTTGTGAGGATGCATCCGGCCACAAGGTGTGCGGCGATCCGCTGCCACAGGCCTGCTACAACCGCGCCTACAAGGAAATGTCGCGCAGCGGCGTGACGCGACGGGACGTCGAAGCGCCGCTGACGCAGGAAGAGCGCGCACGCAAAGCGCTCGAAGAGAAAGCCAAGCGCGATGCCGAAGCACGCGTTGCAGAGCGCCAGCGGCGTGATAAGGCGCTGCTCGAAAGCTACAGCTCTGCAAGTGAAATCGAAGCACGCCGCGACCTGACGATGCAGGGCGCCACGCAGGAAATCAACAACCTGCGTCGCCGCGAGCGCGAGCTGGTTGCCGAGCGCAAATCGCTCGACACGCGCGTCGCCGCCCTCAAGGGCAAGCCCGCCCCACCAGCCTTGCGCGAAGACATCACCGCAACGGATTCAGAACTCGCTGCGCTGCGCAGCGTGATCGCGCAGAAAACCCGCGAGGCAGACCTGATCCGCCAGCGCTTCGAAGATGACCGCGCACGCTTCATCGAGCTGACCGGCAGCACCAATCCGGCTCGCTGAGCCCAGCGCCCTCGGCCTGGGCAGCAGCAATCCGGGCTCAAGTTCGCCTACAGCCATGCCGTAAGCATCGACATGGCCATGCAGCCTCACGTCCTCCTTCTTGTTTGCGGCATCCTGTGCCCGCTGGCAACGCTAGCTGCCGAGTTCGTCTCCGAGACGGCGGGCGAGTTCCGGCTGAACGGTTTTGCCACGCTGGTCGCGACGCAGGCGGACAGCGGCGGCGCGGCGGATTACCGCAGCGCGAACTACCTGAGTGCAGGCTCGGATCGCACCCGCACTTGGGACTTCCAGAACGACTCGATCCTCGGCCTGCAAGCTTTCTGGTCCCCGCCGGTGGACGGGCTTACGGTCGTGGCGCAGGGCGTCCTTGCAAACGACACACATGACGACTTCAAGCCCCGCCTCGACTGGCTGTTCGTCGGCTGGCAGCCGTCTGACACACTGAAGCTGCGTGCGGGCCGAACGCCCTTCCCGGCAATGATGGATTCGGAGGTCCGTTGGCTGGGCCACGCCCGTCTGACCACCACACCGCAGCCGGAGACCTATTTCCACCTGCCGATGACGTCGCTCGACGGCGCATCCTTGCGCTGGCGGCGCGACTTCGACAGTCACTACCTGCAATTACGCGCGGGTGCTGGGCAGACCGATTTCGACACGGCGTCGCGGACCGGCGTCACGTCGGTCGATCTGCGGCGCGTCACCGCGGGCAGCATCGAGTTCGGCGGTGAAGTCTGGCGGGCCTACATTGGCGGATTCCATGGTGAGGCGCGTGTTCAGTCGGCGCCGCTGGCACGGCTGCACGATTCGCTTTCTGCGCTCGCGCCAGGCTCGCCGATCGCGGCGGAGATGGCCGCCGCCTATCCGACCGACTGGTTCCCCGTCTCTCAGCTGAGCCTGGGTTTCGAATACCTCGGCGCCCCCTGGTCATTCAAAACCGAAGCGGTGCGACGCAGTTCCGACACGCTGCTGATCTACGCGGTGCGCGGCTGGTACGCCGTGGGCGGCTACACGATCGGCGCCTTCACGCCCTTCATCACGGCCGGTCGCCAGTGGCAGGACAGCGATCTGTCACCCAAGCAGCTGCCGACCGGCACGCCAGGCGGGGCAGCGCTGTCCGCGTTCTACAACGCCACGCTGATCGGCTTGGCGCAACGCCGCGTCGGCGCTGGCGTGCGCTACGACCTGCCGGGTGGCGCGGCGCTGAAGCTGCAGTACGACCGCTTGAAACTCGACGAAGCCAACTCGCGTGGCATGTTCGTCAACCCCCAACCCGGATTCATCGGCCGCACCGACCCGATCAATGTGCTCTCGCTTGCGCTGGACTATCAGTTCTGACTCGCTGCGCGGGCTTCTGCTGGCATGTTTGCTGGCGACCTGCGGGGATGTCGTGGCCGCTGACCCCGCCGCCGTCGGCGCGATCGCGGTCGTCGTGCGCAACGACTCATCGATACGGCTGATGACACGCGACGAGGTGTACGCGATGTTTGTGCTCGACCGGCGCGGCGACTTCCATCCGCTCGACCTGCCGGAAAGCGACCCGACCCGTGCCGCGTTCTACATGCGCCTCGCGCAGAAGAACCTGACGATGATGCGGGCACTGCGCTCAAAGCTCGTGTTCACAGGTGCCGGGCGGCCGCCACAGCAGCTCGACATGCCCGCACTGATCGGCCGCCTCGCCGCCGATCACACTGCGGTCGCGTACCTGCCGGCATCCGATTTACCAGCAGGTACGCGCAGCGTGGCCGTGCTGCAGCCCAGCCCGTAAGCCCTGGCCGGCGCCCCCGAAGTCGCAAAGCGCCGTCATACAGCCTCGCACAGGAGAACCGGCATGCACGGATTTCCGCGGACACCGACCAGCCTCGCCCTTGCGGCAGCCCTGTTCTGCGCCGTGGCGCCGAGCGCGGGTGCAGGCGACTTTGGCGAACTGCGCCTTGACGGCTATGCCACGCTGGCCGCGACCCGCGCACTCACCGATGGTGCGGCCGACTTCCGTGCAGCACAGTTCCAGAGCCAGGGCAGCGGCCGATCGCGTGACTGGGATTTTGCCAATGACTCCAACCTTGCGCTGCAACTGAGCTGGGACACGCCACTGCCGTCCTGGCGGGCCGTCGCCCAGGTCATCGTGGCCAGCGACACCTACGACGACATCAAGCCCCGCGCGGACTGGCTTTATGCGGGCTGGGCGCCGCGTGACGATATCGTGCTGCGGCTCGGTCGTTACCCGATGCCCTCCGGGATGCAATCGGAGACGCGCTGGGTCGGCTACAGCCGGCTAGAGGTGCGCGCGCCGCTTGCGGTGTACTTTCCGATGCCTTTGACCTCGCTGGATGGCGCCGACCTCAGCCTGACGAACCGGCTGGGTGGCCTGATGGTGCGTAGCCGAATCGCCTACGGCAACAGTGAGGTCGACCTGCAAACCCGGGTCGGTGACTCCATCGTTACGGTGCGCGACCTCGTCAGTCTGTCATTCGACGTCTCGCAGGGGGCCTGGCGCGGCTATGTCGGCGCGTTTCATGCCGATGTGCGCAATGTGTCGCCCGGCACACGGCAGCTCTACGCTGCGCTGACGCAAGCCGCGGCCAGCTACCCGCCGGCCGCGGCGCTCGCCTTCAACTACAACACCGGCTACAACAGCACATGGCAGTTCGACTTCGGACTGGAATATCAGGACGCGCCCTGGACACTCCGCACCGAAGCGATTTACCGCAAGAGCCCGACCAAACTGGTGGCGCAGCAATTCGACTGGTACGCCATCGCGGGCTACTCGATCGGACGCTTCACGCCCTTCGCTGCGATCGCGCAGATCCGTTTCGACGATGACTATGGGCCACAACCGATACCGGCATCACCCGCGGCGGCGGTACCCGCACTCCTCGCCTACAACGCATCACTGAATACGCTCGATAGCACGTTGCTGACGGCGGGCATTCGCTGGGATCTGGACCGCGGTTTCGCGCTGAAAGCCCAGTACGACAGGCACTCGCTCGACGCACCCAACTCCCGCGGCGTGTTCGCCAACACCGCCGCAAACTTCGACGGCCGTAGCACCCCGATCCATGTCTTCACGCTGGCGCTGGACTACCAGTTCTGAATCGCAGCACCGCGGTGCATGCGGTTGGGCGGCGTTCGTGCTCGTCGTCGCAATCGTCTGTGCGCGGCCGGACAGCGCGCGCGGCAGCGAAGTCGCCATCGTCGTGCGCGCCGACTCGGCACTGACAAGTCTGAGCCGCGATGACGCCTATGCGATGTTCGTGCTGGACCGGCGCCGTGACTACGTCACCTACGATCTCCCGGACACTGATCCGGCGCGCGAGGCCTTCTACCTCCAGCTAGCGGGCAAGAACCTGGCAATGATGCGTGGCCTGCGCGCGCGGCTGGTGTTCTCGGGCCTCGCCAAACCGCCGCGACAGATCAACGCCGCTGAATTGATCCACATCCTGCAGCAAGACCCAAAAGCGATCGGCTACCTCCCGGCCGACCTGGTACCGCCCGGTGTGCGCGTGCTGCTGCCATTGGGCGCGGCGCCCTAGCGCGCAGAAAGCGGCGCCGCTCAAACGGGTGTGACTCGCACCCGCTGGAACACATAGAATCTCGCTTTCCGGCTACCCGCCGGCCCCCTGAGCGAGCGCCATGAGCGAAACCATCCCTACTGCCGGCAAGCGCGTCGTGCGCGCCGCCTGCCCTCACGACTGCCCCGACACCTGCGGCATGCTCGTCACCGTCGAAGACGGCCGGGCCACCAAGATTCAAGGCGCCCCGGATCTGCCGATCACCAACGGCGCGCTGTGCACCAAGGTCGCCTTCTACCTCGAACGCACTTACTCCGAACAGCGCCTGCAATACCCGATGAAGCGCGTGGGAAAGAAGGGCGAGGGCAAGTTCGAGCGCATCAGCTGGGATGAGGCGCTCGATACCATCGCGGCGAAGTTCAAGCAGATTGCGGCGGACGACCCGCGCGCGATCACGCCCTACAGCTATGCCGGCACGATGGGGCTGGTGCAGGGCAGTTCGATGGACCGCCGCTTCTTCCACCGGCTGGGCGCGAGTTTCCTCGCCCGCACGATCTGCGCCGAGGCCGGCTTCCAGGGCTACAAGGCCACCATCGGCGCGACACTGGGCACCGACCCGGAAGCCTTCGCCGACGCGCCCTACATCATCATCTGGGGCGCCAACCCGGTGGTGTCCAACCTGCATCTCTGGAGCCGCGTGCAGGAAGCCAAGCGGCGCGGCGCACGTGTGGTCTGCATCGACCCGCTACGCACCCAGACCGCCGAGAAGAGCCACTGGCACCTGCAGCCCTACCCAGGCACCGACGGCGCACTGGCGCTGGCGATCATGCATGTGCTGGTACGCGACGACCTGCTCGACCACGACTACATCCGCGACTACACGCTGGGCTTCGATGCGCTGGCCGAGCGCGTGCGCGAATGGACGCCGGAGCGCGCCGCGCGCGAAACCGGCCTCGCCGCCGCGGACATCGAACAACTGGCGCGCGAGTACGGCACGGCCCAGCCCGCCGCGATTCGCGTCAACTACGGCCTCAACCGCTGCGCCGGTGGTGGCAACGCGATGCGCGCGATCACCTGTCTGCCGGCGCTGACCGGCCACTGGCGCCACGCAGCGGGCGGCGTGCTGCTCTCCACCTCCGGCACCTACGCGGTAGATGGCGCAGCACTGGAGCGCCCCGACCTCTACCCGGAAGACCCGCGCTTCCCGCCGCGCACGATCAACATGAGCACGATCGGCGACGAGCTGCTGCATCGCGACGACCCGAAAGTGCGCGCGATCATGGTCTACAACTCCAACCCGGTCGCGGTAGCGCCTGATTCGAACAAGGTACGCGCCGGCTTCGGCCGCGAAGACCTGTTCGTGGTTGTGCACGAGCTGTTCCAGACCGACACGGCCGACTACGCCGACATCCTGCTGCCGGCCACCAGCCAGCTCGAACACTGGGATGTGCACAAGAGCTACGGTCACCTGAACGCGCTGGCCAATGTGCCGGCCATTGCGCCGCTTGGCGAGGCGCGGCCCAACACCTGGGTGTTCCGCGAACTCGCAAAGCGCATGGGTTTCACCGAGCCCTGCTTCAGTGAGGACGACGAGGCCATCGCCGCGCGGGCCTTCCGCAAGGACCACCCGCGCAACGCCGGTTTCGACTGGGAGACCATGAAGCGCGACGGCTTCCAGCGCATGGCCCTGCCGACACCCTTCGCGCCTTTTGCCAAGGGCGGCTTCCCGACGCCTTCGGGCAAGTGCGAGTTCTACTCCGCCTCGCTTGAGGCACAAGGCCACGACCCGCTGCCGACCTACGTGCCGCCGCATGAGGGGCCGACCTCCAACCCCGCGCTGGCGGCAAACTACCCGCTGGCCTTCATCAGCCCGCCGGCGCGCAACTTCCTCAACACCACGTTCGCCAACATCCCGCGCTTCCTGAAAGCCGAGGGCAAACCGTGGCTGGACATGCATCCGGACGACGCCGCCGCCCGCAACCTGGCCGATGGACAGCGTGTGCGCATCTTCAACGACCGTGGCGCCTTCCACGCGACGCTGCGTGTCGATGCCGCACAGCCCGGCATCCGTGCAGGCGTGGTCAGCGCACCGTCGATCTGGTGGCAGAAGCTCTCGGGTGACGGCGAGAACGCCAACGCGGTGACCTCGCAGGCGATCACCGATCTGGGCAGTGGGCCGACCTTCTACGACTGTCTGGTGCAGGTGGAGGCCGCAGCGTGAAGAAAGCCGAGATGCGCCACTCTGTCGCCGCCGCGCTGATCGCGAGCCTGTTCGCCGCGGCGCCGCCAGCCGATGCCGATGTAGTGCCGGTCGTGCCGACCAATCCGGTGTCGCGCGCCGACATGAACTTCGACAGCTTCAAGCAGGGCTTCATCGATGCGCTGCTGACGCAGAACCCGGAATGGGCGCTGCAGGTCGGCCAGTACCGCGACGCCCAGCGGCTCGCGATTCCTGATCCGGCGGCAGACCTCGCTTTCGCGCAGAAGTGGCTGGGGCAGCTCGCACGCCACCCGGTTGGGCAGTTGTCCGAATCGAACCGCGTCGACCGCGCGCTGATCGAGAATCAGCTACGCAGCATCCAGTGGTATCGCAGCCAGTTCCGCAACCTGGAATGGGATCCGAGCGAGTGGAACATCGGCGAAGGCTTCTCGATCCTGCTAACGCGCGACTACGCGCCGCGCGACACCCGCCTGCTCGCCATCTCGGCCCGCCTCGCGCAGGTACCGGCGTACTACGCGGCGGCCCAACGCACGCTGCGCCGCCCGACACTGGAACACACGCGACTCGCGATCCAGCAAAGCCAGGGCGTGCTCGAACTGCTCGGCGCGCCGCTCGAATCGGCGATCAACGAATCGGCGCTTGATGAGGTGCACCTTGCGGAACTACGTAACCGCGCGGCGCTCGCACGGCAAGCCGTGCGCGACTGGGTCGCGCACCTCGAAGCGATGCTGCCGCGCCTGACGCGGGGCGAGGCGCGCAGCTTCCGCATTGGTCCGGCGCTCTACGCACGCAAGTTCGCCTACGACATCCAGACCGATCTGACGCCGACCCAGCTCTACCGCGCCGCGCTGGCCGAAAAGGAGCGCCTGCATACCAAGATGGATGCGCTCGCGGCAACGCTATGGCCCAAGTACTTCCCGGATACGCCGCTGCCTGCCACGCGGCTCGAACGCATCAGCAAGCTGATCGGCAAGCTCTCCGAGCGCCATGTCGCCGCGGCGGATTTCGTCAACGAAGTGAAGCGCCAGATCCCGCAACTCGAAGCCTGGGTGCGCGATCACGACCTGTTGACGTTGGACCCGGACAAACCGCTGCAAGTGCGTGAGACCCCGCTGCACAAACGTGGTGTGGCCGGCGCATCGATCGACGCCCCCGGCCCCTTCGACCCGGCGGCGACCACCTGGTACAACGTCGACCCGCTCGACGGCGAACCCGCCGCGGAGCAGGAAAGCACCCTGCGTGAATACAACCACTGGATGCTGCAGATCCTCAACATCCATGAAGCAGTGCCCGGCCATTACGCGCAGCTGGTCTACGCCAACCGCTCCCCCAGCTTGGTGAAAAGCCTGCTCGGTAATGGCGCGATGATCGAAGGCTGGGCGGTGTACGCCGAGCGGATGATGCTTGAATCTGGCTGGGGCAATCACGAGCCGGAGATGGAGCTGATCTACGCGAAGTGGGCGTTGCGGGTGGTGTGCAACACCATCCTCGACTACAGCGTGCATACACTGGGCATGACCGAAGCGCAGGCGATGCGCCTCTTGCGCGACGAGGCCTTCCAGCAGGACGCCGAAGCACAGGAAAAATGGCGCCGCGTACAGCTCACGCAGGTGCAACTCACCAGCTACTACAGCGGTTTTGCCAGCATCTATGCGCTACGCGAAGATCTGCGCCACCGCGAGGGCGAGGCCTTCAATCTGAAAGCCTTCCACGAGCGCTTCCTGTCGTTCGGCAGCGCACCGGTGAAATACATTCGTCAGATGATGCTGCACTGAAGCGGCACGAATCCAAAAGGAGAGACAACCATGGCCATGGATGTTGTGGACTACGAGATCAAGGGCGATGCAATGCAGTTCGTCGAGATCGAACTCGATCCCGGCGAGGCGGCAATCGGCGAAGCCGGCGCGATGATGTTCATGGAAGACGGCATCGAGATGGACACCATCTTCGGCGATGGCTCCAGCGCGCAACAAGGCCTGTTCGGCAAGTTGATGGGCGCGGGCAAGCGCCTGCTGACCGGCGAATCGCTGTTTACCACGATCTTCCACAACGAAGGCAGCGGCAAGAAGCGCGTCGCCTTCGCAGCCCCCTTCCCCGGTCACATCGTGCCGGTGGACCTTGCGAAGATTGGTGGCACGCTGATCTGCCAGAAGGATTCCTTCCTCTGCGCGGCACGCGGCGTATCGATCGGCATCGCCTTCCAGCGCAAGCTCGGTGCCGGCCTGTTCGGCGGCGAGGGCTTCATCATGCAGAAGCTCGACGGCGATGGCATGGCCTTCGTGCACGCCGGCGGCACGCTGGTCGCGAAGGAACTGCGTGCTGGCGAGACACTGCGGGTCGACACCGGCTGCGTCGTGGCCTATGAATCGAGCGTGGACTTCGACATCCAGTACGTCGGCCGCATCAAGAGCGCGCTGTTCAGCGGCGAAGGCCTGTTCTTCGCCACGCTGCGCGGCCCCGGCAAGGTCTGGCTGCAATCGCTGCCGTTGTCGCGCATGGCCAACCGCATCGTGATGGCGGCACCGGCAGCGGGCGGCCAATCGCGCGAAGAGGGCTCGGTGCTGGGCGGCCTCGGCCGACTGCTCGACGGCGACAACTGATCGCCCCGGATCCGCCGCGCGCCACTGCGGCGGCGGATCGCGCCAGATAGTCGCCGCGGCGCCTGACGCCGCCATGCCAGTCCGCGCATGATTCGCCGATCTGCATTCATGAACGGAGACGACGGATGGAAGATCTGATCGCCTGGCGCCCTTCCGACGCAATGATCAAGGCCGCGCGCATCACCGCGTTCGGCGATTGGTTGGCACAGCAGCGCGGGCTGCGCTTCGACGACTATGCGCAGATGTGGCAATGGTCGGTCGACGAGCCCGATGCCTTCTGGTGCGCGGTGTGGGACTGGTTCGATATCCAAGCCGATGTGCCGCGCGGGCGTGCGCTAGCGGACGCGACGATGCCGGGCGCAAAGTGGTTTCCGGGCGTACGGCTCAACTACGTCGATCAGGTCTTCCGCCACGCGAGCGATCAGCAGCCGGCGATCGTGTTCCGCAACGAGGCGGGTGACACCCGCGAAGTCAGCTGGACCCAGCTGCAACGCGAAGTCGCAGCGCTGGCCGCGTCGCTGCGCGCGAGGGGCATCGGCCCCGGCGACCGCGTCGTCGCCTACATGCCCAACATCCCCGAAACGGTCAGCGCCTTTCTCGCAGTCGCCAGCCTCGGCGCGGTGTGGTCGATCTGCTCGCCGGACATGGGCCGCGTGGCGGTGCTGGACCGCTTCAGGCAGATCGCACCGAAAGCGATGCTGGCAGTCGACGGCTATCGCTATGGCGGCAAAGCGCACGACCGGCGCGAACTGGTCGCCGAATTGCTCGCCGAGCTGCCGAGCGTGGAACACCTCGTGCTGCTGCCGCAGCTCGATGCCACCACCGATGCGGCGAGCTTCCGTAACGGCGTGAGCTGGGCGAGCGTCACGCAGCGCGACGCGCCGCTCGTCAGCACACCCGTGCCCTTCGATCACCCGCTGTGGGTGGTGTATTCCTCAGGTACCACCGGCCTGCCGAAACCGATGGTGCATGGTCAGGGCGGCGTGGTGCTGGAGCATGTGAAGCTCGCCGGCCTGCATCTGGATCTCGGCCCGAACGATCGCTACCACTGGTTCAGCAGCACCGGCTGGATGATGTGGAACGCGCAGATCGCAGGCCTGCTCGTCGGCGCAACGATCTGCATTTACGACGGCAGCCCCGGCTACCCGGATCTGACGGCCTTGTGGCGTTTCGCCGGCGAAACCCGCGTGAGCTATTTTGGTGCCGGCGCAGCGTTTTATGCGTCCTGCCAGAAAGCGGATATCCACCCGGCCGAGGTGGCCGACCTGTCCGCGCTGCGCGGTCTGGGCTCTACCGGCTCGCCGCTGTCGCCCGAGAATTACCAGTGGCTGTACGACGCAGTGCGCAGCGATATCTGGATCAGCCCGATATCCGGCGGCACCGACATCGTCAGCGCCTTTGTCGGCGGCGTGCCGACGCTGCCGGTGGTGCGGGGCGAGATGCAATGTCGCTGCCTCGGTGCGCACATCGAGGCCTTCGACGAAGCTGGCAAGGCCTTGCACGACGAAGTCGGCGAGCTTGTGTGCACCGTGCCGATGCCCTCGATGCCCTTGTACTTCTGGAACGATGCGGGTGACCGCCGCTATCGCGACAGCTACTTCGATGTGTACCCGGGTATCTGGCGCCACGGTGACTGGGTGCGCATCACGCCGCGGGGCGGCGCGGTGATCTATGGCCGCTCCGACGCCACGATCAACCGCCACGGCATCCGCATGGGCACAAGCGAGCTGTATCGCGCAGTGGAAGACCTGCCGCAGGTGATCGACAGCCTCGTCGTCGACCTCGAATACCTGGGTCGCGAATCGTACATGCCGCTGTTCGTCGTGCTGCGGGAGGGCGACTCGCTGACGCCGGCGCTCGAAGGGGCGATCCGCGAACGGATCAAGCAGGCACTGTCGGCGCGCCATGTGCCGAACGACATCTTCCAGGTCGCAGCGATTCCGCGCACGATGTCCGGCAAGAAGATGGAGCTGCCGATCAAGAAGCTGATGATGGGCCAACCGCTCGACAAGGTCGCCAACCCGGACACCATGGCCAACCCCGACAGCCTCGCCTGGTTCATCGACTTTGCGCGACGCCGCACCGAACGCAGCGCCGCCTCAGGCTGAGGTGTAGATGCCGGGCTGGTGGCGCTCCATGTAGCGATCGGGTGCCGCCAGCTCGGTGAAGCCGTATCGCGCGTACAGGCCGTGCGCGTCGCCGGTTACCAGCACCATGCGGCGCAGGCCCTGCAGTTCGGGATGCGCGACGACCGCATCCATCAACTGTCTCGAATAGCCCTGCCCGCGGTGCGCAGGCAACACGAACACATCGGCCAGATAGGCAAACGTCGCCCTGTCGGTGATCACGCGGCCGAAGGTGACCTGCGCATCACCGAGAAAACCGCCGAAGCACAGCGAGTTCGCCACCGCGCGGTCGAACACCGCACGCGGCAGCCCCTTCGACCAGTAAGCCTCTTGTGACAGGAAACGATACACGCCGTCGAGATCGAACTCGGTCAGCGCGGTCGAAATGCGCAGCGGCGTAGCAGGCGGGAATCCTGGCATCGTGGCAGCTCCAGACATGACGCCGCATGCTACGGCGCGCCAAGGTCCGCATACAAGCCGCCGCGCGCGCCTCAGCGCACCAGCTCGCCCTGCCTGCCCAGGATGGCCACCTCGACGAAGCGAGAGCCTTGTCGTGATGACCCGCCGAACGAGATGTCGAAGCCGCCGATATCGAAACCACGCAAGGCCTGCAGCGCCGCGCCAAGGCGCGCCGGATCGGCGTTGCTGCCCGCCCGGCGCAAGCCTTCGATCAACACCTGCGCCGACACATAGCCTTCAAGCATCACGGAATTCACCGTGAATTCAGCGGCGTCTTCCTCGCTCGCGCCGCCGAGCTTAAGGTCGTTCGCAAAGCGCCGCAGCAGCGCCGCGCTGGCACTACCGGCGGCGGGCACCGTCTGAGTGATCAGCAGGCCGCGGGCACGATCGCTGCCGACCCGCTCCGCGATCCATCGCCCGTCGGCCGACGACAGCGCCATCATCACCGCATGGCGCGGATCGCGCTGGTAGCTGGCCACCATGGCGGCCATCAAGGTGGGATCGGTCACCGCGAACAGCACCGCCTGATGCGGCACACGCAGCACCGCGTCGATCGCCTCGCGCACATTCGGCAGTTCGTGTGCCTGGGTGTCGCGCTTGGCCTTGTTGTCGTGCGCCACGCGCGCAACCAGCCGCAAGCCGTGCTGCGCCGCGAGCGCATCGGCCAGCGCAAGGATCTCGGCACCCACCTCGTCCTTCTGATGTACCAGCGCCACCTCGCGCATGCCCGACATTTCGCAATGCTGGAACAAGGCCTTGATCTCGTCGCGATAGCCGGCGCGCGTCACGAACACCTGAGCGGAGCCGGACTCCAGCACCCTCGCAACCCCCGCACGCGGCCCCACCAGCGGCAGGCCAAGCGCTTCGGGCAGGCGGGCTTGCAGCAGTGCAAGACTCGCTTCGTTGCTGCTGATCCCGAACAGCGCGATCGGTTTGGTTTGTTCCACCAGTGCGCGCGTTGCGGCAAGCGCCTTGTCGGGCTGCTGCTCGTCGTCGCGCACGACCAGTTTCAGCTTGCGGCCGGCGACACCGCCACGCGCGTTTGCCGCGTTGAAGGCCACCATCGCGCCGGCGCGCAGATCGTTACCGATGTGTGCGCTCGATCCGCTGAAGCTCGCCACCTGCGCAACCACCCAATCGCCTGCCCCACACGCCGGCGCGGCGCAGACCATGCCGATCGCCAACAGCCAGGCCAAGCTGAACCCTTTTTTTATCCCCAACACTGCGCCTCCCGAGGTTCGATTCCGTGGCCGCCCCCGCGACCGCGGCTGATACAGGCCCCACGGCTGTGCCACGGGGAGCGCGATGATAGGCATCGCCCGATGCCGCTGCCGATGCCCATTCCCTCTATCAAATTGCCCAAATTCGACGATTTCGCCGGAAACCGCTCAACGCGCCAACACCAACGCGGCGCGCCGCGACATCAGCGATGTGCAAAAACGTGGGGCCTACCTCGATCCGCGGCACACAAAAGCAAACGGCCGGGACATGCCCGGCCGTTTGTATTGGGGTAACGCCGACGTCAGCCGCCGAGCTTCCTCTTCAACAGTTCATTGACCTGTGCTGGCGAGGCCTTGCCCTTGCTCGCCTTCATCACCTGCCCCACCAAAGCGTTGAACGCCTTCTCCTTGCCGGCGCGGAACTCTTCGACCGACTTCTGGTTCGCAGCGAGCACTTCATCGATGATCGGCTCGATCGCGGAGAGGTCCGTCACCTGCTTGAGGCCCTGCTTCTCGATGACCTCATCGGCGCTGGCGCCTTCGCCGCCCCACAGAGCATCAAATACCTTCCTAGCAGTATTCCCAGAGATGACCGACTTGAAGATGTTAGCTAGAAGTCCTGCAAGCTGCTCCGGCGTCACTTTGGACTCCGCAAAACTCAACTGTTCGCGATTCAGCGCCGCCGCTACGTTGTTGATGATCCAGTTTGCGACATGCTTTGCGTTGGCTACGTCCGGCGTTTGCGTCTGGTATGGAATTTCTGGAATGTCGCGGAGTGCTGCGAGGGTGCTTTCAAAATACGTTGCAGCGTCCAGCGAACTCGTCAGCGCTTCTGCGTCCTGCGGCAGCAGCATCAACTCGCTCTGATAGCGGGCCTTTTTCGCTGCAGGCAACTCCGGCAGCTCGCCCTTCACGCGGGCGATCCATTCGTCGGAAATCACCAGCGGCAGCAGGTCGGGGTCGGGGAAGTAGCGGTAGTCCTGCGCGTCTTCCTTACTTCGCATCGCGCGCGTCTCGCCCGCATCCGGGTCGAACAGCACCGTTGCCTGCTGGATCGTGCCGCCGTCTTCCAGGGTTTCGATCTGGTAGGCGATCTCGGCCTCGATTGCTTCCTTGAGGAAGCGGAAGCTGTTGAGGTTCTTCACTTCGCGGCGGGTGCCGAGCTTCTCGGTGCCTTTTTTGCGCACCGACACGTTGGCGTCGCAGCGGAACGAGCCTTCCTGCATGTTGCCGTCGGAAATGTCGATCCAGCGCACCAGCGAATGCAGCGCGCGGGCGTAGGCAACGGCCTCGTCACTCGACCGCATCACTGGCTCGGTGACGATCTCCAGCAAGGGCGTGCCGGCGCGGTTCAGGTCGATACCCGACATGCCGTGGAAATCTTCGTGTAGCGACTTGCCGGCGTCTTCCTCAAGGTGCGCACGGGTCAGTTCGATCACCTTCTCGTACGCCTTGTCGCCCTCACCCACCTGAACGGTGATCGTACCGCCCTGCACCACCGGCAGCTCGTACTGGCTGATCTGGTAGCCCTTCGGCAGATCCGGGTAGAAGTAGTTCTTGCGCGCGAAGATTGAGGTCGGCGCAACCTTGGCGCCGATCGCCAGCCCGAAGCGGATCGCACGCTCGACCGCGCCGCGGTTCAGGACCGGCAGCACGCCCGGCAGCGCAATGTCGATCGCCGCGGCCTGGCGGTTCGGTTCGGCGCCGAAGGCGGTGGAACTGCCGGAAAAGATCTTCGATTGCGTCGAGAGCTGAACGTGTGTTTCCAGCCCGATCACGACTTCCCAGTCGGCTCTGCTCATTTCGTGTCTTCCAATCCCGGCGCCGCACGATTTGCAGCGCCGCGTCTCAAATCAGGTTCAGTTACAGCGATTGACCCGCCGGTCGTACAGGATCGGCAGGATGTAATCCATCGTCGATGACGGCTTGCAGTACTGCTCGCAGTTGCTGTAAGCCAGCGTCACCTTGGGGCCTTGCTCCCACATCCGCAGCGTGCAACGGCCGCTGCGCGCCTTCAACTCCACCGAAGGCATGCGTTGCGTCTGCGAAAAATCGGGCAGCGCGAACTCGCACACGCCCCCCTGCGGGGTCGCCAAGCGGGTGCGCAGGTAACGCACGTTACCGTCCGCCACTTCGACATCCGCTTGCGCCGTGTGGTGGCGCTCGTCATGCGAGGCGCAGCGGAAAGCCACATTCAGCGGTTTCGCTTCCATCGCTTTCTTCGGCCGACCAACGGCCGGCGCGGCGGGGCTGGGCTGCGTTGGTTTCAGCGGCACGGCGGGCAAGGCGCGGTCCGCCCCTTTTCCACTCGGTGCCTTCTCGGCCATCACCGGCGGCTTGGCGGGCTCGAAAACTTCGTCCTCGCCCTTTTTGCCAGCCTTCTCGGTCGCGCAGGACGCCAGCAGCACCAAGGCCACCGTCATGGCGACACGACGCGACACCTGCGACACCCGCACCCTCATGCCGCGCGTTTGAAGTTGGCCAGCAGAAGCCCGACACACACGAACAAACTACCGAAGAAGCGGTTGGTCCAGCGGATGTGACTCGGGTCGCGCAGCGCCGCCAGCACGCGTGCGGCGAGCAGCGTATAGCCACTCATCACCACCGCATCGGTGAAGAACAGCGTACCGGCGCAGATCAGGTACTGCAGCGCCTGCGGCGCGTGCGGATCAATGAACTGCGGCAGCACTGCGAGCATGAAGATGATGCCCTTCGGATTGCTCGCGTTCACCAGGAAGCCGCGCAGCACCAGCGCACGGCGCGCCGCCGGCACCACCTCGCCGGCATCCTCGACCAGCGGCTTGGGTTCGGCGCGCCACTGCTGCACACCCAGCCAGATCAGGTAGGCCACGCCGAACCACTTGATCGCCATGAATGCCACGTTGGATGCCGCAAGCACCGCACCAAGGCCCAGCGCCACGACCAGCACCAGCAGCCCGACGCCCATCTGCAGGCCGAGGATGTTCCACGCCCCGCGGCGGAATCCGTAACGCAGGCCCGCCGTCATGCACGACAAGGCGCCGGCACCGGGCGACAGGCTGATCAGCCATGACGCCGCGAAGAACGCGAGCCAGGTTTCGAATTTCACAGCGCAGGCGCCTTGGCGTGGAAGTCCGTCGCTTGCTGGAAGCGGTGTGCGATTTCCAGCATGCGCGCTTCATCGAAGTAGTTGCCGATCATCTGCAGCCCGACCGGCAAGCCGCCCACGCCAAAGCCACACGGAATCGACATCGCCGGCAGGCCGGCGAGGTTGATCGCCACGGTGTAGATGTCGGCGAGGTACATCTGCACCGGGTCGTCCGCCATCTGGCCGATCGGCCAGGCGGTGGTCGGGCTGGCCGGGCCGAGCAGCACGTCGCATTGCGACAGCGCGGCCTTGAAGTCTTCCGCGATCAGGCGGCGCAGCTTCAGGGCTTGCAGGTAGTAGGCGTCGTAGTAGCCGTGCGACAGCACATAGGTGCCGACCATGATGCGGCGCTGCACTTCGCGGCCGAAGCCTTCGGCGCGGCTCTTGCAATACATATCCATCAGGTCGCGGTATTCCGCGGCGCGGTGTCCGTAGCGCACGCCGTCGAAACGGCTGAGGTTGGAGCTCGCCTCGGCCGGCGCAATCACGTAGTAGGCAGGAATCGCCAACTCGGTCTTCGGCAGGCTGACTTCGACGCTTACCGCGCCGAGCTTTTCCATTTCGCGGATCGCCACCTCGATCGCGTCGCGCACATCGGCCGCGAGGCCGTCACCGAAGTATTCCTTCGGCACGCCCAGGCGCACGCCGGCGAGCGGCTTGGCCGGGTCGGCCGGGGCTTTCGCGAGCAGGCGGGTGTAGTCCTCGGTTTCGCGTTCAGCCGAGGTCGAATCCTTCTCGTCAAAGCCGGCGAAGGCGTTGAGCAGAATCGCGCAATCCTCAGCGCTCTTGGCGAAGGGGCCGCCCTGGTCGAGCGATGAGGCGTAGGCCACCATGCCCCAGCGCGACACCGCGCCGTAGGTCGGCTTCAGGCCGGTGACGCCGCACAACGAGGCCGGCTGGCGGATCGAGCCGCCGGTATCGGTGCCGGTAATCGCCGGCGCCAGGCGCGCTGCCACCGCCGCCGCCGAGCCACCTGACGAGCCACCCGGCACACGCGACAAATCCCACGGGTTCTTCACCGCGCCGTAGGCCGAATGCTCGTTGGTCGAGCCCATCGCGAATTCGTCGCAGTTGGTCTTGCCCAGCATCACGGTGCCAGCCGCCTTGAGGCGCGACACCACGGTCGCGTCGTACGGGCTGACGAAGTTCGACAGAATCTTCGAGCCGCAGGTCGTCAGCACGCCTTCGGTGCAGAAGATGTCCTTGTGCGCGATCGGGATGCCGGCGAGCGGGCCCACCGCCCCAGCAGCGCGTGCGGCATCGGCGGCTGCGGCCTGTGCCAGTG